>NZ_JBEYZD010000024.1:0-114558 GCF_040645895.1 Streptomyces olindensis
CCGTGGCGGCGGCCGCCGCCACGGAGGAAGTACGTCACTTCGACGACCTGGGAGCCCTGCGTCTGCTGGTGGCCCTCTCCGAGGGTCCCGAACTCCGCCGCTACGTCGAGGACGAACTCGGCCCGCTCCTGGAGCACGACGCGCTCGTGAAGAACCCGCTGCTGCCGACCCTGCGCACGTTCCTCGACTGCGGAGGGAACAAGGCCCGGGCGGCGGAAGCCCTCTTCGTCCAGCGGCGCACCCTCTACCACCGCCTGGACAAGCTCTCCGACATCCTTGGGCTCGACCTCACCCGGGTCGACAACCAGCAGCGTCTGCAACTGGCCGTTCGAGGCCATGACTTGCTGCGCAAGCCCACCTTGCGGCGCACCTGACCCTGTCGGGATCAGCTCTTGGTGGCCCGTACCAGGGACGGAGCGATGCGCAGCGCGTTCGCGCCGATGGTCAGGGCCGGGTTGAGTGCCGCGGACGACGGGAAGAACGACGAGTCGGTCACCCAGAGATTGTCGATGTCGTGGCTGCGGCAGTACGGGTCGAGGACGCTCCGCGCGGGGTCGTGGCCCGCCACGGCCGTTCCGCACATGTGGGAGTTGGTCTCGATGCCCATCCGCTGGGTGAAGATCAGCGGATACCCGGACTTGCGGACCGCCCTGGTCACGCGGCGCACGAGTTCGTGGTGCGGGGCGAGATTCGTCGGGGTCCAATCGATGACGATGCGGTCGCCGTCCACCCGCACCCTGTTGTCCAGGGACGGGAGATCCTCGGTCGTCAGGTAGATGTCGATGCTCCGGGCCGACATGAACCTCAGCGCCCAGTCCGGCGCCCACGGACGGGCGGGCTTGAGCATCGGGGCCTGCAGTTTGCCCAGCATCTGGAGGTTCCCGAGCGGGAAGCGCGTCCCGGGGCCGGCTTCGTAGAAGTCGTTGAGGCCGAGCGTCTTCTGCCATTGGGTGGGGTTGGTGCGCAGCGGGTTGACCCCGACGAAGAACGTGCTGTTGTGGACCATGTAGTTGCGGCCCAGCAGGCCCGACGAGTTGCCGAGACCGTGCGGGTGCGCGTCGCCGGCCGAACGGAGCAGCAGGGCCGCCGAGTTGACGGCCCCGCCGGCCAGGGCGAAGGTCCTGGCGTTGATACGGATGGTCCGGCCGCCGTGCCGGGCCTCGGCGGCGACGACCTTCCGGCCGTCCGGCGAGGTGATCAGGCGGGTGACCTCGGCACCCGTGAGGAGGTCGACCCCGTCGTGCAGCGCGGGCAGGAGGAGCCGGTTCTCGGCGTCGGACTTCATGCCGGTCTCGTCCGGACAGCCGTCGGCGGTCGTCACGGCGGCGCGGTCGGCCTGCGTGTTCACGTTCAGGGCGTTCGGCGTGTGGAACGGGTGCAGGCCCTGCCCGCGCAGCGAGCGGGCGAATCTCTCGATCTCCGGCTCGTGCGGGAGGGCCGGGTGGGGATAGGGCTTGGAGTGCGGCGGCTCGGTCGGGTCCTCGTCCGTCTGTCCGTGCACCTGGAGCAACTGCTCCATGGCGGTGTAGAAGGGCTCGAGATCGTCATAGCCGAAAGGCCAGCCGCGCGAGACACCGTCATGATGTTCGACTTCGGTGAAATCGCTGCGCCGGAAACGGGGCAGCATGGCTCCGTAGAAACGGGTATTGCCGCCGACCCAGTAGTAGACGCCCGGTGCGAACGGTTTGCCCGTGCTGCCGTCATACCAATATCCGGCGTTCTTGTACCGGCCCTTGATGTACATCTCGGCCGGTTGTGAGTTCTCGGGCTCCCGCGGAAGGAAATGTCCCCGTTCCACGACGAGCACCTTCAGCCCGGAGTCCTTCAGCGCCCAGGCCAGGCTGGAACCGCCCATGCCGGAGCCGATGATCAAGACGTCTGTGTCGACCTCGCCGGAGGCGTCGACCGAGACCAGGGAATCGGGCCGGAGCTCGGGGGGCGTGTAATCCTGACGGACCGGATGAGACATGGAGGGGGATTCCTTAATCGCCGGGTGAGGAAAAGGAGCGAAGGGGCGTGGTCCTCGTCGGGGGTTTCCAAGGGAGACTAGACAGCCCGGCCGGCAAAGCACATGCACGGGATGAGCAATGCTCGGCGCGGAGAGCGCACACTGTGTGCAGCACGCCGATCGAGACCTCGACGGGGGCGGCGAGCAGGGCACGCTCGGTCCCGTCGGCGGTGGAGGCCGAGCGGCGCCGTGCGGGAGCGGCGGACTCGGCCTCGGGGGCGCCGTTTCCCGCCATTCGCCCCGAAAGTCCCCCGCGGAAATGTTGCGTACGTCACGATACGACGCACGCTCGTTCGTATTCGGACTCTGGGAGCGCCCATGTCGCGAAACGTTTCGTCGTCGCCCGTGCTCATCGAGAACCCGTCCGTGAAGTTCTCCAGCGCCCCCGAGCGCCCGCCCCTGCGCCACCTGGGCAGGCCCTCGCTGCGCCGCTCCGCCTCCGGCGCCCGGCGCCGCGCCCGCGGGGACATGCCCCGCGTGCTCCTGCTCGTCCCCTCCTACACCCGCGTCGTCGAACCCTCGCCCGAGCGCAGCAGCTTCCATGCCCTCGGCCTGGACACCTTCGAGGTGATGAAGCGCGCCGGAACCCCGATCGGCCTCTTACGCATCGCCGCGAACGCCCGCCTCGCCGGGTTCGACGTCCGCATCGTCGACTCGCCCTTCGCCGGCTGGGAGCAGGAGCGCCGGGTCGTCGACCTCGGCGGCGGCAGCAGCCTCGTCCGCTACGGCCTCGACGACGCGCAACTGCGCACCCTGATCGAGGACTTCGACCCGGACGTCGTCGGCGTGCAGTGCATCTACACCGTGCAGTGGGGCAACGCCCGGGCCCTCGCGGACCTGGTCAAGGACATCGACCCGGCGATCGTGACCGTCACCGGCGGCGCCCATCCGAGCGGCGACTGGCAGTACGCCGTACCGGACTCACCGTTCGACCACGTCGTCATCAACGAGGCCGACCAGACCTTCACCGCCTTGCTCCAGGCGCTCACCGAGCCGGACGGCGACATCGACGCCGTCCCCGGCATCGCCTACCGGCGGGCCGACGGCGCCGTGGTGCGCACCACCGCCCGGTCGCCGTACATGCGGATCCTGCCCAAGCGGCAGGGCCTGGACGAGCGGCTCGGCATGATGCCGCTGCCCGACTTCGGCATGCTCGACATGCGCCAGTACGAGCAGTCGTACCACTCCTCGGGCAAGCGGGTGCGCGACCACGGCTCCTGGGCGCAGATCTTCTCCACCATCGGCTGCAACGTCGGCTGCGACTTCTGCTACATCCCCATGGTGAACGGCCCCTGGCGGGCGCTGGGCACCGACTGGTTCGACCTGCACCTCGCCGAGATCCGCAAGCAGGGCGTCACCGAGGTCCTCATCGAGGACGACCATCTCCTGCACGACCCGCTGTACGCGATGCGCGTCTTCGAACTGCTGCGCAAGCACGATCTGCCGTGGGTCGAGGAGGGCGGCCTGAGCCTGTTCAACCTGGTGCTGCTGCACCTGGGCGAGAGGTTCGCCGCCGGCATGGACGACGCCGAACGGCGCAACCCCAACTTCCGCAACGTCCTCGCGGCGATGCGCTCCGGGCTCACCTGCCGGGACCTGATCAAGTCGATGGCCGACGGCGGCTGCTACAGCGTCTACCTGGCCGTGGAGAGCGCCAACGAGGACAGCCTCGTCGAGTCCGGCAAGCCCCGCCTCAACGCCTTCCAGCAGGCCACCGGCGAGATCGTGGAGATGTTCACCGAGTACGGCATCCAGGTCACCGGCGGTTTCATGCTCGGCTTCGTCAACCCGCCCGAACAGCGGGGCGGCGAGCCGTACATCGAGTCGCTGGAGCAGATCGAGAAGACCATCGACTACGCGGTCACGCTCATGGGCCACGGCATGGCCTACGCCAACCCGTTCATCGTCACGCCCCTGCCGGGCACGAAGATGTGGGACTTCCAGAAGGACTACGTCGTACGCCACTACGACAACGGCTGGTCCCACGAGAAGGCGACCATGGCCACGGACAAGTGGAGCGCCGAGGACATCGAGCGGATGCGGCTGGAGCTGCTGGTGCGGGCCAACGGCCCCGACAAAGTGACCGAAATGGTCCGCCGGGGCACCTGGCCGGTGGACGCCTGAGACTCAGCCGGCTTCCCGGCTGCGGCGGCGGGCCGTGCGCAGCATCTCCGCCGAGGCCAGCATGGCACCTCCGGTGATCAGCACGCAGGCGACGGCGACGGGCCAGCTCGCGTCGGCCCGTCCCGTCGCGACCAGCAGCCCCGTGGACAGCAGGGGGGCGAAGTACGACAGGGTGCCCAGTAGTCGGATGTCCCCGTGCTTGGTGCCGTGGTCCCACACGTAGAAGGCGCCGCCGACCGGCCCGAGCCCGAGCGCGAGCACCGCGGCCCACTGCCAGCCCTCGGGCCGCACGGTCGTCTCGAACAGCACATGGCACACGGCTGCGAGCAGGGCCGTGGCCAGGCAGAACAGGGCGACCAGGTCGGTCGGCACCTGCGGATAACGGCGGTTGGCCACGGAGTACGCCGACCACACCAGCGCGCAGACGCCCGCGGCGCCGTACCCCAGCAGGTACTCGCTCCTGAACTGCACTCCCTGCCCGCCGGTGACGAGCAGGAAGGTCCCGGCGAGCCCGAGCAGCGCCCCCGCCGTGTGCCACCAGCGCAGCCGCTCGCCGGGCAACAGCGCGGAGAACACCACGATCAGCAACGGCCACAGGTAGGCGATGAGTCCGGCGTCGACGGCGGGGGCGTTGCGCAGGGCGAGGAAGTAGAAGAAGTGGTAGCCGAACAGGCCGCCGATGCCCAGCGCCCAGGCGCCGGCGGGCAGTCCGCGCAGGGCGGTGCCGTGGCCGCGCAGCACCCGGGGCAGTCCGATCAGGCCGCCCACCGCGAACGCCATCGCGGTCAGCTGGAAGGGCGGTATCCGTCCGGTCGACGTGGTGAACAGCGCCAGCGACGCCCACAGCAGCACGGCCGCGGCGCCCAGACCGGTGGCCCTGAGCCGGCGCGCCTGATCCTCCACGAGCCCTCCCGTCACTCCCTGGTCGGTCACCGGGGCATCGTAAGGAACCGCGTCACACCCGCCCACGCTTTCCGGACAGGGACCGCGGCGCTGAGGCGGACGGGATCTGTGCTGTGACCTGCCTCAACGGTCATGATCTGCCGGCGAAGTGAGGCCCGGCCCATCCGGTTGCGGCGATCACCTCCCGCGCGATGTCGACGACGAGCCGCCCGTCCGTCGCCACTCGCACGGTCTGCGCGGCGGCTCGCCGGTCCAGGAGCCGTGCGTTCCGGACACTTCCTTCGAGCTCCTGCTCCAGCTCCGAGCCGAGTTCTCGTCCCACCAGCCGCTCACGGGCCGTTTCGTCGGAGGCGGTGAGCAGGACTCGCGTGATCCCCACTCCGGCCCCCATGGCACGCTCGAAGATGCCGGTCGCCTCCGGCAGCACACTCGCGGTGTTCGTGTAGATCAGGCGCCGGTAGCCGCGCCGGGCGAAGTTCGTCCACACGGCCGTCAGATTGACCTCGGTGATCTCCGCGCGGTGAGGGTCTCCCTCGGGAGCCGGATGCACCTGCCCCATGAAGTCACCGTCGATGATCGCGTGGGCGACCGCCTCGGAGCGCAGCAGCGCCGAGACCTCCCACCCCACCGTCGTCTTCCCGACACCGGCTCGTCCGCCGATGAGCAGTACCTCTGCGTGGTCCATGGCGGCAGCGTGCCAGTGGACGGCCCCCTCACGCGATCCGATTTGAGGCGCTCTGGGCGTCGGTCAGAACAGGCCGTTGGTGTGGGGAAGTTCGGCGGGCACCGGCGCGATCACGTCCCAGTGTTCGACGATTTTGCCGTCGGCCACGCGGAACAGGTCGTAGTAGGCGACGGGGACTCCGAACTCCCCCTCGGACTGCACCAGGACGAACTCGCCCTCGGCGATGACCCGGTGGACCTGCTTGTAGACGAGGTTCCTGCCCTGCTCGGCCCATGTGGCCGCGGCCGCGGCGAAGCCGTCCAGGCCGTCGGCGGCCTCCGGGTTGTGCTGGTGGTAGGTCTCGGTGGAGACGTAGTCGGTCAGCACCGAGTAGTCGGCGCCGACGAGGACCTTCCGCGCGAACTCCGTCACCAGGGCGCGGTTGGCCTCCGTGCGGTCGGCCCGGGTCACCTCGGTGGGGCCGTCCGTCTGGGAGCGGCCGGAGACGGTCTCCTCGACCCGCGGGGTCAGGGCGTCCCAGTGCTCGGCCAGCTTGCCGTCGGCGTCGACGCGGAAGACGTCGAAGCCGACGAGCGGGTCGGGGCCGAAGCCGTGGTACGTGCCGTGCAGGGCGACCAGGTCGCCGTCGGCGATGACCCGGGCCCCGTCGTAGCGGAAGTCGTCACCGAGGCCGGCGACCAGCTCGCGCAGGGCCTCGGGGCCGTCCGCGGCGAGGGCACTGTGCTGCGTGTAACCGGCGGCGACCCAACGGTCCACGGCGGAGGGGTCCTTGTCCGCGAAGAGTTCGGTGGCGGCACGGAGGACCGTGTTCCTGGCGCTGCTCATGATCTGTGCTCCTTGGCTTGCGGGGTCCCCGATCGGGGCCCCGGAACAGGACCTCCGACGGAGTGATGTGTTCAAACTAGGCAGGCCGACCCCACGCAATGGCACCCAGAAGGGACCGCTGATGGTCAGAAAGCGACACCCTCAGTGATCGAGGTGGTCGCGGACGACGTCCGCCAGACGGATGGCGGGATGGCCGGTGAGCCGGGGAACGGCGTCGCCCACCCCGTCGAGCTCGCCCGCCGCGATGGCCGTGTAGGTGGACACCCAGGCGTCCAGCTGCCACTCCGGGACGCCGTGGCCGGCACGGGACGCGTACGCCTCGGCGACCGTCTGCGGCTCGTAGACGACGGTGCGTCCCAGGTGCTCCGACAGGATCGCGGCCGCTTCGTCCAGCGTCAGCGACTCGGGCCCCGTCAGGTCGTAGGCGACTCCCTCATGGTCGCCCGGCCGGGTCAGCACCGCGACGGCCGCGTCGGCGATGTCGTCCTGGCCGACGAACCCGGCACGCCCCTGTCCGGCGGGGCCGCGGATGACGCCGTCCTCGCCGACCAGGTCGGGCACGAACTCCGCGTAGAAGTTGTCCCGCAGGAACGTGTGCGCCAGACCGCTCGCGCGGATGTGCTCCTCGGTGTGGAAGTGGTCGCGGGCCAGGGTGAAGGTGGCGTCCGGGGCCGCGCCGAAGAAGGAGACGTACACCAGGTGCCGCACGCCCGCCGCCGCGGCCGCGTCCACGAACGTCCTGTGCTGGTCGAGCCGGTCGGCGCTTTCGGAGGCGGACACCATGAAGACGGTGTGCGCACCGGCCAGCGCCGCCGTCACGGAGGCCCGGTCGCCGTAGTCGCCGCGCACGGCGGTCGCCCCGGGCAGGCGCGGGGCGCGCTCGGGACGGCGCACCACGAGCCTCTGCGCGATACCCCGCTCGGCCAGGCGGCGGGCCACGCGCCCGCCGAGACGCCCGCCGGCGCCCGTGATCGCGAGGGTGGGGGCAGGTGATGCGGACATGATGCGGTCTCCTCCTGTGGTGAGTGAAAGTGCTCGGCCGGCCGGTCACGGTACGAGTCCGTCCAGGACCCGGTCGGCCTTCCCAGCCAGCCAACGTACGGGCGGTTTCGGGGCCTGCGCCGATATACTTCCGACCGATGATGGCCAAAAGCCGACACGGCTCATCGCGGGGAATCCCCGAGATCCCGTTCGCAGCGCCCGCCGGAACTCCCGCCGGGGTGGAGGTCATGTCACTGGCCGAGCTGCGCGGCCGCGTCTCCGAGCACAGCCTCGCCCGGCCGCAACGCCCGGACTTCCATCACCTGCTCACCCTCACCGCAGGACGCCTCCGGCACACCGTGGACTTCACCGCATACGTGCTCCGGCCCGGCTCCTGGCTGTGGGTGCGCCCCGGGCAGGTCCACCAGTGGGGCGATCTGAGCCGGGCCGAGGGCACGCTGATCCTTTTCCGGCAGGACGTCCTCGATCCGGCCACCGCGACGGCCGCCCGCGTCGACGACCCGCACGCGCCCGCGCTCAGCACCCCCGTCACCGACGACGCCGAGGCCCTGACCATGGCCGCCGAGCACCTCAGCCGGGAGTTCCACGCGCTCGGCCGCCTCCCCCTGGAGGCGCACATGGCGGCGCTGCGGCACCTCCTCGCGGTCCTGGTGCTGCGCCTGGCCCACCTCACCGTCCCGGCCGGCGGCCCCGCCCCGGAACCGGACGAGACGTATGTGCGCTTCCGTGACGCGGTCGAAGCGCACTTCACCCGCACCCGGCGCGTGGAGGACTACGCCCACATGCTCGGCTACTCCCCGCGCAGCCTCGCCCGTGCCGCTCTGGCCACCGCCGGGCTCAGCGCCAAGGAGTTCGTCGACCGCCGGGTCGTCCTGGAGGCCAAGCGCCTGCTGGCCCACAGCGACCTGACCGCGGCCCAGATCTCGGACCAGCTCGGCTTCGCCAATCCCTCGCAGTTCAGCAAGTACTTCACGCACCGGACCGAGCAGTCGCCGATCGACTTCCGCAGCACGGTCCGGGGAACAGCGACTGCCAGCCAGGCGTCTCACGCCCGCCAGGCGTAGCGGCGTTCCGGACGGCCCGCCGCGCCGTAGCGGAGGGACACCTCCGCGCTGCCGGTGCTGTGGAAGTACTCCAGGTAGCGGCGGGCGCTGACGCGGGAGACGCCGGTCAGGGCCGCGCACTCGGTCGCGGACAGCGTGCCGTCCGCCTCGCGCAGGGCCCGCTCGACGAGGGCGGCGGTCTCGACGCTCATGCCCTTGGGCAGCGTGTGGGCCGGCGCGGGGACGAACGCGCCGGCCAGCACGCGGTCCACGTCCGCCTGGCCGCGCACCACCGCCGTGAGGAGCCGGCCCCGCTGGGCGGCGTAGCGCTCCAGGCGGGGGCGCAGGTCCTCGAAGTCGAAGGGTTTGAGGAGGTAGTCGACCACGCCGCGGCGGACGGCCCCGCGTACCGTCTCGGCCTCCTGCGCGGCGCTGATGACCATGACGTCGCAGTCGTGGCCGGCGGTGCGCAGCCGCGGGATGACGTCGAGGCCGAAGAGGTCGGGCAGGTACAGGTCGAGCAGGATGAGGTCGGGGCGCAGTTCGTCGACGGCCTCGATCGCCTGGGCGCCCGTGTGGGCGACGCCGACGACGCGGAACGGCTCGACGCGTTCGACGAACGCGCGGTGGACCCTGGCCACCATGAAGTCGTCGTCGACCACGAGGACGTCGATCGTGCCCGACGTGTCGCTCGTCGCGGTCATGGGGCCGCTCCTTCCGCCACCGTGCCGGTGAGGTGGCCGACGGTCATGCGTGCGGTGAACACGGCCCCGTCGGGGGTGTTGGACACCGAGATCTCGCCCCCGTGCCGTTCGCAGACCAGCTTGGTCAGGGCCAGTCCGATGCCGCGCTCGCCCTCCCGCGCGGCCTTGGTGGTGAAGCCGTGGGAGAACACCTCGCGGGCGAGTTCGGGCGCCACGCCGGGCCCGGAGTCGCGGACCGTGATCTCCACGCTGGAGGCGTCCTGGCGCAGCGCCACCTCGACCCAGGCGTCCTCGTCCTGGGCGGCGGCGTCGACGGCGTTGTCCACCAGGTTGCCCACGACGGTCGCCACGTCGGCGGCGTCCTCGGGGGCCAGCCGTTCCAGCGCGGTGTCGTCGGAGATCCGCAGGCTGACCTTGCGTTCGGCCGCGAGGGACGCCTTCGCCATCAGCAGCGCGGCCACCGCGGTGTCCCGGACGCGGCGGCTGAGGGTGACGTCCAGGGACTGGCGGCGCTGGTTCAGCGCGCGGATGTAGCGCACGACCTCGTCCTGCTCGCCGATCTGGATCAGCCCGGAGATGGTGTGCAGCTGGTTGGCGAACTCGTGGGCCTGGGCGCGCAGCAGCTCCGAGGAGCTGCGGAAGGAGCCGATCTCCCTCTCCAGCCGGGCCAGTTCGGTGCGGTCGCGCAGGGTGGTGACCGAGCCGAGGAGCCGGCCGTCCTTGGTGACGGTCATCCGGTTCATGACCAGGACCCGGCCGTGGCGGACGACGACCTCGTCCCGTTTGCCGGCGGCGGTCCCGGCCAGCACGTCGCGCAGCCGTCCGTCGATGCCGAGGCCGTCCAGGCTCTGGCCGACGCAGTCCTCGGGCAGGTCGAGCAGGCGGCGGCCCATGTCGTTGACGAGGGTGAGCCGGTGCTGGGGGTCCAGGGCGATGACGCCCTCGGCGATGCCGTAGAGCATCGCCTCCCGGTGCTCGGCCAGCCCGGCGATCTCGCCCGGCTCCAGCCCGAGGGTCTGCCGCTTGACCCGCCGCGCGAGCAGCCAGGAGCCGGCCACGCCGAGTCCGCTGGCGATGCCGAGGTAGGCGAGCAGAGAGGAGGAGGCGCCGCTCAGCCGCTGCCACACCGTCGGGTCGGCCTCGCCGATCATGACCGTGCCGAGGATCCGGCCCAGGTTCTCCTCGGTCGCCCCGAGGACGGGGACCTGGGCGGCCAGCTCGCGGCTGTCGTCCAGGGTCAGCTGCCCCGACCAGCCACGTCCCCGGGCGGTGCCGGGGCCCAGCGGCAGTCGCTCGCCGACCACCGTGGGGTCGGTGGAGCTGACGATCCGGCCGGCGGCGTCGGCCACCGTCACCGAGGTGACGCCGGACTGAGCCTGCGTGGCGAGCACCAGGGGGGCGAGCGACTCGCCGGGGGCGGGGCGCACCAGCTGGCTGCGCACCAGCGGGTTGGCGGCCAGTTGTTCGGCGAGCGCGCTCACCCGGCGTCCCTCGACGCGGTTGAAGGTGGCCTGCGACTGGGCGAGGGAGACCGCGGCGACCGCCAGCAGCACCACCACGACGATGGCGAGCTGGAGCACCAGCATCTCGCCCGCGAGCGAATGGCGACGAAAGGTGGCGACCACGACGAACTCAATCTTCTCTGCCGGCACGAGGGGGGGCGGCTCATGTGCGAAGTCGCACAATCATGACGCCCACCAGCGGAAACCGGAAGAGAGGTGCCGTGCGGTGCCCGGCGCGGGGTGTCCGTCGGGAGACCACCCCGGTCGCCGGCTGATCGAGCGGGCCGGCGCCGTGGTCCGGTGTCAGGAGGAGTTCGCGCGGGGTCCGATGCCCGACAACTCCCGGATGGTGCCGCCGAGTTTCGCGCGGAGCGGTTCCAGCATCCGCGGCTTGGCGCTGACCACCCAGCGCATGCCCACCAGGTACGTGCCGCCGTACACGCGGGCCGACTCCAGCCAGGTCTCCTTGAGCCGTTCCTCGGGGAAGGTGGTGATGAGGAAGTCGCCCTTCGGGGTGTGGCACACGCCCTCGCGCAGTTCGTCCGCCTCGGTGCGGATCTTCGCCGTGCAGCCGGCCAGACCGGCGATCACCTCCACCTTCGCCGGCGCGACGACCCCGGCGGCGGGAGCCGCGGTCCGGCTCGGCGTCGCCGCCGCCTTGTCCTCGTCACCGCCGCCGCAGGCGGTGACGAGGACGAGCGCGGCCAGGGCCCCGGCCGCGGCGACGGCGCGGGGCCGTCGGGCGCGGGACGGGGTCCGGCGGTCGGGTCGTGCGAGGGGTTGCTGGTGGGACACGTCGCCTCTCCGGGTGCGGGCTGTCGGCAGGGAGCACTCGCAAGGAGTACGGACCGGCCCCCGGAGGTGTTCACCGCCCTACGCGGCCTGCTCCACCGCGGCGGCGCGCGCCCCGCCGAACTGGGTGCGGTACAGCTCCGCGTAGCGCTTGTCCGCCGCCAGCAGTTCCTCGTGCGTGCCCCGCTCCACGATCCGGCCGGCCTCGATCACCAGGATCTGGTCCGCCGTCCGGACCGTGGAGAGCCGGTGGGCGATCACGACCGCCGTCCGGCCCGCCAGGGCTTCCGTGAGGGCCTCCTGGACGGCGGCCTCGGAGGTGTTGTCGAGGTGGGCGGTGGCCTCGTCGAGGATGACGACGCGCTGCCGGGCCAGCAGCAGCCGGGCGATCGTCATGCGCTGGCGTTCGCCGCCGGAGAGCCGGTAGCCGCGTTCGCCCACGACCGTGTCGAGGCCGTCGGGCAGGGACCGTACGAGGTCGTCGAGGCGGGCCCGGCGCAGGGCGTCCCACAGCTCGTCCTCCGTGGCCCCGGGCCGGGCGAGCAGGAGGTTGGCGCGGACGGTGTCGTGGAAGAGGTGCCCGTCCTGGGTGACCATGCCGAGGGTCTCGCGCAGGGACCGGGCCGTCAGGTCGCGCACGTCGACGCCGCCGACGCGGACCCGGCCCGCGTCGGTGTCGTACAGACGCGGCAACAGCTGGGCGATGGTCGACTTGCCCGCGCCGGAGGAGCCGACGAGCGCCACGGTCTGGCCCGGTTCGGCGCGGAAGGAGATGCCGTGCAGGACCTCGTCGCCGCCGCGCTTGTCCAGGGACGCGACCTCCTCCAGGGAGGCCAGGGAGACCTTGTCGGCGGCGGGGTAGCCGAAGCGGACGTCGTCGAACTCGACGGCCACGGGTCCCTCGGGCACCGGGCGCGCGTCCGGCTTCTCCTCGATGAGCGGCTTGAGGTCGAGGACTTCGAAGACCCGCTCGAAGCTGACGAGGGCGCTCATCACCTCGACGCGCGCCCCGGCGAGTGCGGTCAGCGGCGCGTAGAGCCGGGTCAGCAGCAGGGCCAGCGAGACGACCGCGCCGGGCTCCAGGGTGCCGCGCAGGGCGAGGTAGCCGCCGAGGCCGTAGACGAGGGCCAGGGCGAGGGCGGAGACCAGGGTGAGGGCGGTGATGAAGGCCGCCTGGGCGGTGGCCGTGCGGACGCCGATGTCCGCGACCCGGCGGGCCCGTTCGGCGAACTCGCGCGACTCCTCCTCCGGCCGCCCGAAGAGCTTGACGAGCGTGGCGCCGGGCGCCGAGAACCGCTCGGTCATCCGGGTGCCCATCGCCGCGTTCAGGGTCGCCGCCTCCCGCTGCATCCGGGCCATCCGGCTGCCCATGCGCCGGGCCGGGACCACGAACACCGGCAGCAGCACCAGCGCGAGCAGCGTGATCTGCCAGGACAGGGTGAGCATCACGGCGAGCGTGAGCAGCAGCGTGACGAGGTTGCTGACCACTCCGGACAGGGTGTTGCTGAACGCGCGCTGGGCGCCGATGACGTCGTTGTTGAGCCGGGAGACCAGGGCGCCCGTACGTGTGCGTGTGAAGAACGCCACGGGCATGCGCTGCACATGGTCGAAGACGGCCGTCCGCAGGTCGAGGATGAGGTGCTCGCCGAGCCTCGCCGACAGCCTCCGGCCGAGGATGCCGAGCGCGGCCTCCGCCACCGCGATCAGCGCGATGAGCAGGGCCAGGCGTACGACGGTGCCCTCGTCACCGCCGGAGACGATCACGTCGACGACCCGCCCGGCCAGCAGAGGGGTCGCCACGGCGAGCAGGGCGGTGCCCACGCCGAGCAGGACGAAGAGGGCGATGCGGCGCCGGTGCGGGCGGGCGAAGGCACCGATGCGGCGCAGGGTCGCGAGGGCGAAGGGGCGGCGCTCCTCCTGGGCGGTCATGACGCTGTGCAGCTGTGTCCACGCTGTGGTCTCCATGCTCATGGGAGAGAACGTAGAACCTCAAGCAATCTTGAGGTCAAGGCGCTCGCGCAACGCCCCCGACATCCCGCACAATCAGCCCCAACCCCCACTTCCCCGTCCCCCCGCGCAAAGGCCCCGATGACGCTTCCCACGCAGCCGCTCCCCGTGCCCGAGCACCAGCCGCTTCCCGCAGGCAATCCGCAGGTCCCGCTTCCGCAACCCGCTGTTGGCGCGGGGTGGGAAGCCTCTGCGGACGTGACAGCGGTCCAACTCCCCGAACTCCGCCCGGGACGACTCCCCCGTCGCGTCCCGGTGCGCCGCCTGCGGCAGATCCTGTGCCTGCTTCCGCTCCTGCTCGTCACCGTGGTCGCGGTGCGGCACCGGTCCGTGCTGGCCGAGGGTTTCGCGCACCTGGGCACCGCCTCCTGGCCGTGGCTGCTGGCCGCGGTCGGCGCGACCTGTCTGACCTGGGTCGCGGCCGCGTGCACCCGGCAGGGCGCGGTCGTCGAGAGGCTGCCCCGGCGGCGGCTGCTGGCGACGCAGTTCGCGGCGGGCGCGGCCAACCACCTGCTGCCGACCGGGCTGGGCGCGAGCGCGGTCAACCTGCGGTTCATGACGGTGTGCGGGCTGCCGCTCGCCCGCTCCTCGGCGGCGCTCGCGCTGTACCTGCTGGCGGAGAGCGTCGGCCGGGTGGCCCTGCTCGGTGCCCTGCTCCTCGCGTTCCCCGACGCGCTGCGGCTCGGCGCGCTGGTCCCGGAGACGGCGTTCGGCCCGCTGCTGGCCGGCGTCGGCGCCCTGGTCGTGGTGGCGGCGGCCGTGCTCGTCCTCGTCCGGCGGGTGCGCTCGGCCCTGGTGGCCTTCCTGCGGACGGCGCTCGGCGAGGCGCGCTCGGTGCACACCCGCCCGGCCCGGGCCCTGGCGCTGTGGGGCGGGGCGTTCGCCTTCCCCGCGCTGCAGGCGACGGTTCTGGTGCTGGTGGGGAAGTCGCTGGGGCTGGACGTGCCGCTCGCGCACATGGCGGTGGCCTACCTGGCGGCGACGGTCGCCGTCGCGCTGGTGCCCACGCCGGGCGGGATCGGCTCGGTGGAGGCGGCGCTGGTCGTGGCGCTGGTCGCGGCGGGCGGCCCGGCCGCGGTGGCCACGGCGGTGGTCCTGGCCTTCCGGGTCATCACGGTGTGGCTGCCGCTGGTGCCGGGTGCGCTGACGCTCGGGGCGCTGGTGCGGCTGAAGGTGATCTGAGTCCGGGAGGCGCGCCGGTCCCGCCACGCGCAGGCCGCGCCGGACACGGTTCCGTTCCCGGACGGCCGAGGGGGGCGCACATGACGGCGCGTCATGTGCAGTAACTCACCCCCTGGTCACCCCCGTCCGCGGTACGAACTCCCGTGCGGGATGGGGCAGGATGAACGATCGTGCCGACCGCGGGTCAGGGTGGTCGGGCACCATCGGACATCCCGGAAAACGAGCAGGTGACGACGTGACGAGACTTCACATCCGGCCGCCGGCGACGGCGTTCGCCGCGCTTCTCCTCCCCGGAGGTGACCGGTGAACCGGGCGCTCACGGTGGACGATCTGCTGTTCGCCGGCATCGCCCTCGCCTCGGGCCTGCTGGCGGCGTTCGCGCTGCGGATCCTGCTGCGCTGGCTGGGCGGGCACGCCGACCGCACCCGCTGGAGCGGGGACGACGTGATCGTGCACGCGCTGCGGGCCGTGGTGCCGTGGGCCGCGGTCGTGGGCGGCGTGGCGGGCGCGGCGGCGGTGCTGCCGCTGACGCGCACGGTGCAGCACCACACCAACCAGGTGCTCACGGTGCTGCTCATCTTCGTCGCGACGGTGTCGGCGGCGCGGGTGGTGGCCGGACTGGTGCGCTCGGTCACCCAGTCCCGGTCCGGTGTCGCCGGCTCGGCCACGATCTTCGTCAACATCACCCGGATCCTGGTCCTGGCGATCGGTTTCCTGGTGGTGCTCCAGACGCTGGGCATCTCCATAGCCCCGCTGCTCACCGCCCTGGGCGTCGGCGGTCTGGCGGTCGCGCTGGCGCTGCAGGATACCCTCGCCAACCTCTTCGCGGGCATCCACATCCTCGCCTCCAAGACCGTCCAGCCCGGTGACTACATCCGGCTCAGCAGCGGCGAGGAGGGCTACGTCGAGGACATCAACTGGCGGCAGACGACGATCCGCAACCTGTCCAACAACCTCGTCGTGATCCCCAACGGTCAGCTCGCCAAGGCGAACATGACCAACTTCATGCGGCCCGAGGAGCAGCTGACCATCCTGGTCCAGGTCGGGGTGGCCTACGACAGCGACCTGGACCAGGTGGAGCGGGTCACCAACGAGGTCATCGCCGAGACGATGAAGGACGTCGAGGGTGCCGTGCCCGACCACGAGCCGATCATCCGCTTCCACACCTTCGGCGACTCCCGCATCGGCTTCACCGTCATCCTGGGCGTCGGCGAGTTCAGCGACCAGTACCGGATCAAGCACGAGTTCATCAAGCGCCTGCACAAGCGCTACCGCGCCGAGGGCATCCGCATCCCCGCCCCGGCCCGCACGGTGGCGCTCCAGCAGGGCGCGGTCGTCATCCCGCAGCAGCGGACCGGCGAGAGCGAGCCGGGCGAGGTGCAGTCCGCCAGGTTCGACTGAGCACACAGGCGGCCGGGGCCGCTCGCCGGGCGGGTCCGGCGCCCCGCCCGGGCGGTCGCCGTACCGGAGGCCGCGCACCGACCGCCGTACCGGAGGCCGCACCGACCGCCATACCGACCGCTGTACCGGAGGCCGCACCGACCGCCGTACCGCCTGGGGCGGCCACCGGGGCCGCCTCCGCGCCGTTCCGCACCCCCGGCACGGGCCCCGGGGCGATCAGTGGCGCGAAACTGGCAGCGGACCCCTGTCGAGCCGAGGTCGATCACGAGATATCTTGATGTCGAGCAATGTTGCAGACGTGGAGCGGAGCACCCGGTGACTGACTCGACCATCATCTATACGCACACTGACGAGGCCCCCGCCCTGGCGACGTATTCCTTCCTGCCGGTGGTCCGGGCGTACGCCTCGCAGGCGGGTGTCCCGGTGGAGACCCGCGACATCTCGCTGGCCGGGCGCATCATCGCCGTGTTCCCGGAGTACCTGACCGAGGACCAGCGCATCCCGGACGCCCTCGCGGAGCTCGGCGAGCTGGCCAAGACGCCCGCCGCCAACATCATCAAGCTGCCGAACATCTCGGCGTCCATCCCGCAGCTCAAGGCCGCCGTCGCCGAGCTGCAGGGCCAGGGCTACGCGCTGCCGGACTACCCGGACGACCCGAAGACCGACGAGGAGCGCGAGATCCGCGCCCGCTACGACAAGGTCAAGGGCTCCGCGGTGAACCCGGTCCTGCGTGAGGGCAACTCGGACCGCCGCGCCCCGGCCTCGGTGAAGAACTACGCCAAGTCCCACCCGCACCGCATGGGCGCCTGGACCGCCGACTCCAAGACGGACGTGGCGACCATGGGCCAGAACGACTTCCGCTCCACCGAGAAGTCCGTGGTCATCGCCGAGGACGGTGCCCTGCGCATCGAGCTCGTCGGCGACGACGGCACCACCACCGTGCTGCGCGAGTCCGTACCCGTCCTCGCCGGCGAGGTCGTCGACGCCTCCGTGATGCGCGTCGCCGCGCTGCGCGAGTTCCTGACCGCGCAGGTCGCCAAGGCCAAGGCCGAGGGCGTGCTGTTCTCGGTGCACCTGAAGGCGACGATGATGAAGGTCTCCGACCCGATCGTCTTCGGCCACGTGGTGCGCGCCTTCTTCCCGAAGACGTTCGCGCAGTACGGCGACAAGCTGGCCGCGGCCGGCCTGACCCCGAACGACGGTCTGGGCGGCATCTGGAAGGGCCTGGACGCCCTGCCGGAGGGCGCCGAGATCAAGGCCTCGTTCGACGCCGAGCTCGCCGAGGGCCCGGAGCTGGCGATGGTCGACTCCGACAAGGGCATCACCAACCTGCACGTCCCGTCGGACGTCATCATCGACGCCTCCATGCCGGCGATGATCCGCACCTCCGGCCACATGTGGGGCCCGGACGGCCAGGAGCACGACGCCCTCGCGGTGATCCCGGACTCCTCCTACGCGGGCGTCTACCAGGCCGTGATCGAGGACTGCAAGGCCAACGGCGCCTTCGACCCCTCGACCATGGGCACGGTGCCGAACGTCGGCCTCATGGCGCAGAAGGCCGAGGAGTACGGCAGCCACGACAAGACGTTCGAGATCGCCACGACGGGCACGGTCCGCCTGGTCGACCAGAACGGCACCGCCCTGATCGAGCAGACCGTCTCGGCCGGCGACATCTTCCGCGCCTGCCAGACCAAGGACGCGCCGATCAGGGACTGGGTGAAGCTGGCCGTCACCCGCGCCCGCGCCACCGGCGACCCGGCGGTGTTCTGGCTGGACGAGACCCGCGCCCACGACGCCAACCTGATCGCCAAGGTCAAGACCTACCTGGCGGAGCACGACACCGAGGGCCTGGACATCCGGATCCTGTCCCCCGTCGAGGCGACGAAGCTGTCGGTGGAGCGCATCCGCCGCGGCGAGAACACCATCTCCGTCACCGGCAACGTGCTGCGCGACTACCTCACCGACCTGTTCCCGATCCTGGAGCTGGGCACCAGCGCCAAGATGCTGTCGGTCGTCCCGCTGATGGCGGGCGGCGGTCTGTTCGAGACGGGTGCGGGCGGCTCGGCGCCGAAGCACGTGCAGCAGCTGGTCAAGGAGAACTACCTGCGCTGGGACTCCCTCGGTGAGTTCTTCGCCCTGGTGCCGTCCTTCGAGCAGTACGCCAAGGTGACGGGCAACTCCCGCGCCCAGGTCCTGGCCGACACCCTCGACCGCGCCACGGCGACCTTCCTCAACGAGGACAAGTCCCCGACCCGGCGCGTCGGCGGCATCGACAACCGCGGCAGCCACTTCTACCTGTCCCTGTACTGGGCGCAGGAGCTGGCCAAGCAGACCGACGACGCGGACCTGGCCAAGGCCTTCGGCCCGATCGCCGAGACGCTCGCCGCGAACGAGCAGAAGATCGTCGACGAGCTGATCGCCGCCCAGGGCAAGCCGGTCGACATCGGCGGCTACTACCAGCCCGACCCGGCCAAGGCCGCGGAGGCCATGCGCCCGTCCGCCACGTGGAACGAGGCCCTGGCGTCCCTGAGCTGACGCCCCGGATCCCCGATCCCCTGGCTCCGCCCCGGCCGGCACCGCGCCCGGCCGGGGCGGAGCCGTCTCACCCGCCGTCTCTCCCCCCTCTCCCCCTGCTGCCCCCTCTCCCCACCCGCCGTCCCCGATGCCGCCCGGGAGCCGCCCCATGACCGACGCGCCGCCCTCCTTCGAACTGCTGCCCGGGGCCGGCCACTCCCCCGTGATCCTCCACGTGCCGCACTCCGCACGGCACATCCCGGACGCCGTGCGCGAAGGGATCGTGCTCGGCGACGAGGAGCTGGCGCGGGAGCTGGACCACATCACCGACGCGCACACCGCGGAGATCGCCGCGACGGCGGCCGGGCTGGCCGGCGTCCGGCCGTGGCGGTTCGTCAACCGGCTGTCGCGGCTGGTCGTCGACCCGGAGCGGTTCCCGGACGAGCGGGAGGAGATGCGGGCCGTCGGGATGGGCGCGGTGTACACGCGGACCACGCACGGCGATCCGCTGCGGTCCGAGGACGTCGACACGGGGCCGCTCGTCGAGCGGTACTTCCTGCCCTACGCGCGGGCGATGACCGACGCCGTGGCGGACCGGCTGGCCGCCACCGGGCGGGCCGTGATCATCGACGTGCACTCCTACCCGAGCCGGCGGCTCCCGTACGAGCTGCACGGGAAGGGCCCTCGCCCGGCGGTCTGCCTCGGCACCGACTCCTTCCACACTCCGGCCGCGCTGCTGGACGCCGCCCGGGAGGCGTTCGCAGAGACGGAGCTCGACACCCCGTTCAGCGGGACCTACGTCCCCCTGGAGTTCTACCGGACGCGGCCCGAGGTGAGCGCCCTCATGGTGGAGATCCGCCGGGACACCTACATGACCGAGCCGGGCGGTCCCGCCGGACCCGGGCTGCGGCGGCTCGCGGCCGCCCTCGCCGGGCTCGTCGACGCCGTGTCCCGCTGAACCGCCACCGGCTGGAGCACTCCCGCGCGACAAGCGCCGGGGACGCGGCGAGGGTGGGTCCATGACGGAGGAGACCACCACGCTGACCGGCCGGACACCGCCCCCGGTGCGGGACTGGCCCGCCCTCGACCTGGAGGGGACGGAGTTCGATCCGGTCCTCGCGGAGCTGATGCGCGAGGGGCCGCTGACCCGGATCCGCCTGCCGTACGGCGAGGGCTGGGCGTGGCTGGCCACCCGCCACGACGACGTCAAAGTGATCACCAACGACCCGCGGTTCAGCCGCGCCGAGGTGACGACACGTCACGTGACGCGGATGGCACCGCACTTCAAGCCGCGGCCCGGTTCGCTCGCCTTCGCCGACCAGCCCGACCACAACCGGCTGCGCAAGGCCGTGGCCGAGGCCTTCACCGTCAGCGCGATGAAGCGGCTGCGGCCCCGCGCGCAGGAGATCCTCGACGAGCTGGTGGAGACGGTCCTGCGCGACGGGCCGCCGGGCGATCTGGTCGAGCGGGTGCTCGAACCGTTCCCGATCGCCGTGGTCAGCGAGGTCATGGGCGTGCCCGGGGCCGACCGGCGACGGGTGCACACCTGGACCCGGCAGATCATCTCCACCTCGGGCGGGGCCGAGGCCGCCGACCGGGCCAAGAACAGCCTGTACGGCTGGATCACGGAGACGATCCGCTCCCGCGCGCACGGCACCGGCGAGGACGTGTACTCCCTGCTCGGCGCCGCCGTGGCCGGGGGCGGGATCAGCGAGACCGAGGCGGTCGGCCTCGCCGGTCCGCTCCAGATCGGCGGCGAGGCCGTCACGCACAACTGCGGGCAGATGCTCTATCTGCTGCTCACCCGGCCGGAGTTGCGGCAGTGGTGGCAGGAGCGGCCCGCAGGGCGGGACGCGCTCCTGGACGAGCTGCTGCGCCACATCCCGCACCGCAGCTCCGTCGGCCTGTCGCGGATCGCGCTGGAGGACGTCGACCTGCGGGGGCACCGGATCCGCGCGGGCGACCCGGTGTACGTCTCCTACCTGGCCGCCAACCGCGACCCGGACGTCTTCCCCGAGCCGGACCGGATCGACCCCGGCCGCGCCCCCAACCCCCATCTGGCCTTCGGCAACGGACCGCACTACTGCACCGGCGCCGTCCTCGCCCGCCTCCAGACCGAGCTGCTGCTCACCACCCTGCTGGACCGGCTGCCCGGGCTGCGCCTCGCCGTCCCCGCCGACCAGGTCGCCTGGCGCCGCCGGACGATGATCCGGGGACCGCGGACCCTGCCCTGCACCTGGTGACCCGACCGGCGTCCGGCTAGGCCCGCAGCCACTCCGTCACCACCACGTCCCCGCCCGTGCGCAGCCGCAGGGCGAACGGGCCGGAGAGCGGCACGTCGCCGGTGAAGCGGCCCAGGTCGTCGGCGGTCAGCGCGGCTCCGGGCCGGGGCCCGCCCAGGACCTCGACGCGGGCCGGCTGCGGCGGCAGCACCTGTCCCATCAGCCCGTCCTCGGTCACCTCGACGTCGACGGTGACCTCGCCCGCCCGGAACGTCAGCATCCGGGGCACGTCGGTGACTCCCCGGACCGGGAGGGCGTCCACGAGCGAGTCGAAGGTCAGCTCGGCGACGCGGGCGTCGAGGTCGTGCAGCGCGTACGCGTCCACGGCGATCTGCTGCAGCTCCGCGGGCACCGGGTCCAGGACGGCGGCGGCCTGCCGCAGCTCCTCCTCCAGCAGCCCGGCGTCGAACTCCTCGTCCCCCCAGTCCCCTTCGGCGAAGACCTCGTCTTCGTCCCTGTCGTCCCTGTCGTCCCTGTCATCCATGTGGTTCGTGCCGCTCACATCGCCCCCCGGGCCTCGAGCCGGGCCCGCAGGCGCCGCAGACAGCGCTGGCGCAGCGGCCCGATGCTGCCCACCGCGATCCCGAGCGCGGCGGACACGTCCTGGTAGCTGGGCGGCGGCGTGGCCATCAGCACGCGCAGCAACTGCCGGCACCGCTCGCCCAGTTCCTCGAACTCCTGCCACAGCCGCCGGACGCGTTCGCTCTGGGCGGCCGCCTCCTCGGAGTCGAGCAGCGACTGCTCCGGCGTGCCGTCCTCGCTGACCCGGTCCAGGAGTTGCGGATCGTCCGTCAGGGTCAGCCGCCGGGAGCTGCGGATCACCTTCAGGCACTCGTGGCGCGCGGTGCTCGCCAGCCACGCGCCCGCCTTGTCGGGTTCCCGGATCCGCCCGAGGTACTGGGCGAAGCGGAACCAGGCGGTCTGGTACACCTCGTGCGCGTCGGCGTCGGAGAGCCGGTGGGCCCGCACCACGGACCACACCAGGGGGCTCAGTCCTTCCACGAGCGCCTTCCAGGCCGCCGCGTCGCCGTCGGCCGCGGCCTGGACGAGCGCGCCGGCATCAGTACGGTCCACGGCAGCCCCACCCCTCGAATACGGCACGTCATCGTACGCCGTGGAGGGGGCGGCTTCGGCCGTCACAGGCCCGGGGCCAGGCGCACGACCGGGACCGGGCGCCAGGTGGGCGGGCGCAGCGCCGGGACGTGCGCCCCGCGCACTTCGGCGTAGCCGGCGTTCGCCGCGAGCAGGTGCCGCCGGGCCGCGCGCGGGTCGGTCTCCTTGTGCGCCGTCATGTGGGCGGCGACCATGCCCGCCGTCACGGGGGTGGCGAAGGAGGTGCCGCTCCACTGGGCGTAGCCCTCGAACATCACCTGGTCCGGCTTGGCGGAGGCGTTCTCGTCGCTCAGCACGCCGGTGTGGCGGGGGTGCCGGCAGGTGCAGCCGTAGGAGAAGCCGTAGCGGCAGGCGTCGTAGGTGGAGTGCTGGTAGACGTACGGGACGGGTGTCTCGAAGCCGGTGAGGGCGCTGGTGAGGCGCTCGCCCGGGGCGTAGATCTTCACCCAGGGGCCGTGGTTGGTGAAGCAGGCGCCGAACTCTCCGTCGCTGCGCAGGGCGCCGACGGAGAGCACGGAGTCCTCCCAGCCGGGCAGGTCGGCGTAGGCGGCGGGCCAGAAGGGCGTGGCGCTGCCGTTGTTGCCGGCGGCGGCGACGAGCAGGGTGCGCTGCTCGCGCAGTTCCCGCATGAAGTTCTCGACGCCGAGCAGGCCGTCGGTGCGGCCGTTGGAGGTGCCGGCGGAGAGGCTGAGGACGTCGGGCCAGCCGCCGGCGTCGACGGCCTCGAAGAGCCTCTCGCCGAACTCGGACTCCAGGACGGCGCCGGCGTCGTTGAGGGTGCCGCGGACGGTGATGTCGGTGTTGGGCGCGACGGCGGCGACCAGCCCGGCGATGAACGTGCCGTGCCCGACGTACTGCTGGAGGATGCCCTGTTCGTCGCACTCCTGGACCTGGGCGTCGCCCCCGGTGTGGGCCAGCAGGCCGCAGGAGCGGTAGTCGTGCATGAGGCCGGTGTCGACGACGAGGACGCCGACGGCGGTGTCCGGGTCGTGGGGCGTGTCGGCTGCGGCGGGGTTGGGTGGCTCGCTGAGCGGGACCGGGACGGGTTCGTCGCCGGGGCAGGCGTTGACCGCGATGTGCACCACGTGGTTGCGGGTGACCATCCGGTGTCCCGCCCGGGCCTCATGTTCCCGTACGGAGCGCAGGGCGTGCGCGACGGCGCGGTCGGCGTCGCGGCCGCCCTCGCCGGGATCGCCGACGCGGATCCGGGTGATGCCGCTGCGGTTGGTCCGCGGCCCGGCCCTGCGGACCTGTTCCTGGTCGAGGTCGGGTGCCGCCGTGAAGTGCGCCCGTACCGTGTCCTCGACGACCTGGGCCTCCTCGCCGTCGCGGACGAGGACGACGCCCTTCTCGTACATGAATTCGGCCGAGTCGTCCGGGCCCATGGCGAGGGGCACGTCCGGCATCGAGCGCTGGATCTGGTCGAACTGCTCGTGGAATCGCTGAGGTGCCATGGCGGGTCCTCCCAGTGGGGCGACGGCGTCGGCCGGTGCCGCGGAGCGGTCGTCGATTCTCTTCGACAAGAGTCACGGTGCGGTCTTTTGATACAGCGCCACCCCTGTGTGGTGCGGTTCGAGGGCCACTACCATCCGAGGAGTGACAGCGGGAAGCGAGTCGGTTACGGAACTGCTGCCGATGGTGTTCGCCGACCCGGGCGAGGCTCTCGCGAGGGCCCGGGCGCTGCTCGACGCCGACCCTTCCCCGCTGGACGCCTCGGTGGCGCATCAGGTGATCGGCATCTGGCAGCGGGACTTCGGCGATCTGCGGCTCGCGCTGAGCCATCTGCGGCGGGCCCGGGAGTGCGCGGCGCGGGCGGACTCGGCGGACCGGGAGGCGGACGTGCTGGCCACCCTGGGGGTGGCGCTGGTGCACGCGGGCCGCACCCGGGAGGGCCTGGCGGCGTTCGAGCGGGGTGTCGCGCGGGGCGGCGGGCACACCCGGGCGCGGGTGCTGTACCGGCGGGCGTACGTGTGGTGGGTGCTCGGCCACCACCGTGAGGCGCTGGAGGACGTACGGCGCGCGGTGCCGGTGCTGCGGCAGGCGGAGGACGTGATCTGGACGGCGCGGGCGCTGACCCTGCGGGCCACCGTGCATCTGGCGCTGGGCGCGGTGGAGCGGGCGGAGGCGGACTTCACCGCGGCCGAGGCGCTGTGGGACACCACCGGGCAGGAGCACGACAAGGCGGACGCGGTGGAGAGCCGGGGGCTGGCCGCGTTCCGGTCCGGGGACGTGCCGGCGGCGCTGCGGCTGCTGGACGAGGCCGAGGAGCGGTACGCCCGGCTGGGCACGCCGACGTTCATGCTGAACATCCGGCGCTGTGAGGTGCTGATGGCGGCCGGGCTGGCGCCCGAGGCGCTGGCCGAGGCGGACGCGGCGATCAGGAAGCTGGACGGGATCGGCGGGCAGTCCACCCGCAAGGCCGAGCTGCTGCTGGCCGCCGCGCGGGCCGCCCGCCCGGCCGGGGACCCGCACACAGCGATCGCCCGTGCCGCCCTCGCGGTACGGCTGTTCGCGGGGCAGCGGCGCACGTGGTGGGAGGCGCATGCCCGGCTGGTGCTGATCGAGGCGCGGCACGCGGCCGGGCGCGGCTCGGGGCGGCTGGTCGCGGACGCCGCCGCGGTGGCCGAGAAGCTGGCGTCCTTCGGTGCTCCGGCCGCGCCGGAGGCGTCGCTGCTGGCGGGCCGGATCGCACTGGGCCTGGGCTGGACGGCGGACGCCGAGCGGCATCTGGCGGTCGCCGCGCGCAGCCGGCACAGCGGCCCGCCGCTGGCGCGGCTGACGGGCTGGTCGGCGCAGGCGCTGCGGGCGCAGGCAGCCGGCTCGACCCGGGGTGTGCTGGAGGCCTGCCGGCGCGGTCTGGACGTGCTCGACGACCACCGGATGACGCTGGGCGCCTCGGAGCTGCGGGCCCGGGCCACCGAACAGGGCGCGGAACTGGCCGCGTTGGCGCAGCGGGCCAGTCTGGTGTCGGGCGGGCCGCGGCGGCTGCTGGTGTGGAGCGAGCGCTGGCGGGCCACGGTGCTGTCGGCCCCGCCGACTCGGCCGCCCGCCGACCCGGAGCTGCTCAGCGGCATGACGGCGTTCCGGGAGATCGCCTCGCGGGCGGAGGCGGCCCGGATGGAGGGCCGGCCGGTTCCGGCGCTGGAGCGTGAACAGCGGCGGCTGGAGCGGGAGATCCGGTCCCGGACCCTGCACATGCGGGGCGAGGCGCCCGGGGGCGGCGACCGGTTCGATGTCGGGCGGCTGCTGGAGCGGCTGGGCGACGAGGTGCTGCTGGTGGAACTCGTCGTGCTCGACGGGCGGGTGCAGGTGCTGCTGTGCGGGCGGGGGCGGGTGCGACGGTTCGAGGCGGGGCTGCTGGCCGAGGCGGAGACCGAGGCCGAGCACGTCCAGGCCGGGCTGCGGCGGCTGGCCCACCCGGGGGCCGAGGCGCGGCTGCCGGTGGTGGAGGCGGCGGGTCGGCGGTTGGAGGAGCTGCTGCTGGGACCGGCCGCGGCGCGGCTGGGCGGTGGCCCGGTGGTGATCGTGCCGCCGGGGCGGCTGCACCGGGTGCCGTGGGCGCTGCTGCCGTCGCTGCGGGAGCGGGTGCTCAGCGTGTCGCCGTCGGCGGGCAGTTGGCTGCGTGCCCGGGAGACCGCGCCGCCGCCGGACGGCTGTCATGTGCTGGTGCGCGGCCCGGGCCTGGCGACCGGCGGCGCCGAGGTGCCCGAGCTGGCCGGCCGGTACCCGTGCGCGACCGTCCTGGAGGACGACGAGGCGCGTGTGCCGCGTGTGCTGGAGGAACTGGACGGGGCCGCCCTGGCGCACATCGCCGCGCACGGCACGTTCCGCGCGGACAGCCCGCTGTTCTCCTCGTTGCGGATGGCGGACGGGCCGATCGTCGTGCACGACTTCGAGCGGCTGGACCGCAGCCCGTACCGGATCATCCTGTCCTGCTGCGACACCGCCCGCTTCGCGTCCGTCGGCGCCGACGAACTGCTCGGCCTGGTCACCGCGCTGCTGCCGCTCGGGACGGCCGGGGTGGTGGCGTGCAGCGCGCCCGTCAACGACGCCGCCGTGGTGCCGCTGATGCTCGCGCTGCACAAGGGCCTCGGCGGCGGGCTGTCCCTGGCGGAGGCGCTGCGCGACGCCCGGGCCGCCCTCCCGGGCGACGCGCTGCACCAGGCCACGGGGTGGGCGTTCTCGGCGTTCGGGGCGGCCTGACCCGACCCCTGTGCGGGTCAGGCCGCCGGTCCGCCGCGCCTCAGGCGGGCTGGGCGTGCGGCAGTTCCGTCAGCCACGGCAGGGCGCCGCGGTCGCTCGCGCCGAGCCGGGCGTAGGCGCTGTACAGGTGGTTGCCGACGGTGCGGATGGACAGGGTGAGGCGTTCGGCGATCTGCCGGTTGCTCAGGCCCGCCGCCGCGAGGGTGACGATCTGCCGCTGCCGGGCGGTGAGTTCGCCCAGGACCAGTCCGGACAGCGCGGGTGTGCGGGCGCCCTGGCAGTGCCGGGCCAGGGCGACGGCCCGGGTGCGGGAGCGGCGGGCGGCGCGCGGGTCGCGGTGGGCGCGCACGGCCTGGGCGTGTGCCTCGGCGGCGAACAGCGTGAAGCCCCGCCGCTCCAGTTCCTCGGCCACCGCGTCCAGGGCCGGGCCGTCGGCGCGGGTGAGCGCGTCGGCGTGCCGGGCGAACACGCCGCTCAGCCGGTCGATGACCTTCTCGGGGGCGCCGAGGCGGACGGCGTCGTAGGGGTCGGTGAGGGTCTCCAGGTCCAGGTCCCCGGCCCTGTCGGCCACCGGATCCCCGGACAGGGCCGAGGCGCGGGCGAGTTCCTCCCGGCACGCCGCGTCCCCGGGGTGGTGTACGAGCCCCTCTCGCGCCCAGGCGGCCGCTTCCCTGGTCCGCCCCCGCAGGCGGGCGTACCGGGCGCGTAAGGCGGCGTACCCGCCGGGCAGCGGGCCGCCCTCGGCGACCAGCCACTCCCCCACGGGTGTGGGCGTCGCCCGTACGTCGTCCTGGCCGATCCGGTGGGACAGCGCGGCCGCCTCGGCGTCGAGGGCGTGGGCGTAGGCGTCGGGCGTCCGGGCCAGGCGGCGTGCCCGGAGCCTGCCGGCGGCGGCCCTGAGCGCCGGGCCGTACAGGGGGTGGGCCAGCCGGACGGTTCCGAGGTCGTCGACGTGGACCAGGCCGTCGGACTCCAGGACTTCGAGGGCCCCGAGGTCCAGGTCGTCCGGATCCGACGGGAGGGGCTCGGCGAAGGCGAGGCGGTCGAGGGTCTCGCGTTCGCGCGGGCAGGTGCGGCCGAGGACGTGGGCGGTGCGCTCGCGCACGGCCGTGGTCAGCGGCACCGGGCCGCGCCAGGCCCGCTCCTCGGTGCCGGGGACGGGGGTCAGCAGGCCGCGCACGGCGTCCAGCAGGTCGCGCAGCAGCCGCAGGTCACCCCGGCTCAGGCGCCGCAGCCGGTCGGCGGTGAGCGGTTCGAGAGGTCCGGCGCCGGCCGTGAGGAGCTGTGCGGTCTCCTCCTCGGGGAGCGGTTCGAGGGTGAGGCGCGGCAGGAGGTCGCCGGTCCACAGCCGGGAGATCGCGCCGGGCACCGGGGCGCCGTCCGTCGCGACCACCAGCAGGCGGGTGCGGCCGTGCACGGCGAGTTGGTGGACCAGGGCGGCGGAGGCGTCGTCGAGCAGGTGCGCGTCGTCCACCAGCAGCGTGCGGACGTCGGACAGGAGCCGGACCGCGCGGTGCGGGGTGACCGACTCGGGCAGCAGGTGGGCGAACGCGGCGTAGGGCAGGCCGCGGCTCCCGGGCGTGCCCGCGGCCCGGGCGCAGCCGGTGCCGCGGATCGCCTCGGTGACGAGGCGGGTCTTGCCGCAGCCCGCCGGGCCGGTCACCACGATGCCGCGGTGCGGGCCGGCCAGGGACCGGCGGACCAGCTCCAGTTCGTCCTCCCGCCCGGCGAACGGCCAGGGCAGCTCCAGCGTCGTCGCGTCCCGTTCGTAAGTCGTCACACAGACATGAGCGCGGTTACTCAGTTCTGATACAGGGCGACTTGAGTAGCCCCCGACTCAGGCGCCCGGGACGGGCCGCACGGCAGGCTGTGGCCCATGACCGCACGCTACTGCTCGCTGGCTCAGACGCCGGCGCCCGCCTTCGCACCGGGGCTGGCGGCCGAGCGGCTGAGCGCGCTGGCGGGCGGACGGCGGATGTGGGTCAACGGCACCGTTCTGCACTACTGGTTCTTCGACGGTGACAGCGACGCGTCCGTCATCCCCGTGCCGGGGGCGGGGATGACGCGGCGGGTGTCCTGGGCGGGTGCCGAGGAGCAGCGGGACGTCGTGCGCGGGTGCTTCCGGGAGTGGCAGGACCTCGGCATCGGCGTCACCTTCGCCGAGGTCGACGACCGCTGCGAGGCCGAACTGCGCATCGGGTTCCAGCCCGGCGACGGCTCCTGGTCCGCGGTGGGCCGGGAGGCGCTGTCGGCCGGACTGCACGAGCGCACCATGAACTTCGGCTGGGACCTGACCGCGCCGGGGGAACGCGCGACGGCCCTGCACGAGATCGGGCACGCGCTCGGCATGCTGCACGAGCACCAGAGCCCGTTCGCCGGCATCCACTGGGACGACGAGGCCGTGTACGCCGAGATGGCCGGCCCGCCGAACCACTGGAGCCGGGAGAGGACGCACTACAACGTCCTGCGCAAGCTCGACCCGGACGAGGCGAACGGCTCCGTCTGGGACCCGCAGTCGATCATGGAGTTCCCGTTCTCGTCGGGGCTGGTCCTGGAGCCGGAGCGGTACCGCGCGGGGTTGCACCCGCCCGGCACCCTGTCCGCCGCCGACAAGGAGTTCGTGCTCCGCTGGTATCCGCCGGCGGACCCGGCGCCGCCCGCGCTGGTGCCGTTCCGCTCGGCGCCGCTCGGGCTCGGCCCGGGCGAACAGGCCGACTTCGTCGTCGATCCGCCGGAGACCCGCACGTACACGCTGGGCACCTTCGGCGACAGTGACGCCGTCGTCGTGGTCTTCGAGGAGCGGGACGGGGAGCCCCGTTACCTCGCCGGCCGGGACGACGGGGGAACTCCGCACAACGCCACGATCGCCGTGCGGCTCGTCAAGGGCCGCCGCTACGTCGTCCGCGTACGCCTGTACTCCGCCTGGGGTTCCGGCGAGACGGCGGTGATGTGCTGGTGACGGCACACACGCACCGCGCGGACACCTGAGCCACAGTCCGGCACCGGGGGAGCGGTCGAGGACGTCACCCATGGGGGTGGGTGACGTCCTCGACCACGCCATGTGCCGGCTGATCGCGCGGGCCTCTCCGCCGACCGAGGGCGTGCCCGCCGCGCCCGGAAAGCGCGGAGGCCGCATCGGATCTCTCCGATGCGGCCTCTCACGTCCGGCCTTCCCCGGTCGGGACGACAGGATTTGAACCTGCGACCCCTTGACCCCCAGTCAAGTGCGCTACCAAGCTGCGCCACGTCCCGATGCGCCTCGCGCGGGTGAACCGCGTGATCGCGCAGGTCAACCCTACCGCATATGGAGCGGGGACTCGGTTTCGCTCCCCTGGGGGCGGGGGGTGCGCAGCGGGTACGGGCCGGGCATCGGCTCGACGGGCTCCGGGGGTTCGTCCCTGGGTCCGCGCCGGCGGCCGATCTGCGCCCCTGTCCAGCCGGCGAGGCCCACCGTCGAGACGGCCACGGCGAGGACGGCCCACCAGGGCAGGCCCGCCTTGGTCGCGTGTCCGGCGCAGGCCGCGACGGCCAGGAGTGCCGGGACGGCGCCTCCGGTCGGTCCGGCTCGCCGGACGGGTCGGTGCCGCGTGTCGTCCACCTGCTGCTCCCCCTTCGCCGCGCACTCGTACGCCCCGGCCTTCCCAACGGCCGGGCATATGCCGCAAACAATACGCGAGTCGGCG
Source organism: Streptomyces olindensis (assembly GCF_040645895.1). Lineage (NCBI taxonomy): Bacteria > Bacillati > Actinomycetota > Actinomycetes > Kitasatosporales > Streptomycetaceae > Streptomyces > Streptomyces olindensis. Next base: position 29,974 of record NZ_JBEYZD010000024.1, read on the forward strand.
GGAACTCCCGACCAGGGCATAGGGGTTGAGACGGGCCGAGACCGACCGAGACGGACATCGGGCGGTCTGTCCGCACGTGGGCGGAGAGGGCGTCAGGTGGCGAGCAGGGTCGCCAGAGCGGCTCTCGTGACGTCGGCCAGGTAGGCGTAGTCGAGCGTGGCGGGGGTGTCGGTCGTCCGGTGGTAGTGCGGGTTCCCCTCCCCCTCGTACGCGCCGATCGTCACGTCGCCCCGCGCCTCGAACGGCATGTAGTCGCTGGCGTAGATGGGGCCGAGCCGGACCGGCAGCGCGGTGTGGTCCGCGGCCGCCTGCGCCAGCACGGCGGCGAAGGCAGCCGACGCGGCGTCGTTGCCCGGCACGGCGTTGCCCAGGTCGCGTTCCACCGTCACCGAGCCGTCCGCCGGAGGCCTGCCCACCATGTCCAGGTTGACGACGCGCTGGACGTCGGCCCCCGCAGCCCGCAGTTCGCCGGCGTACGCCGAGGAGCCCCACAGTCCCTGTTCCTCGCCGGAGAACGCCACGAACCGGATCGTCGAGGTCAGCGCGACCGGCGCGAGGAGCCGGGCGATCTCGAGGACCGCGGCCACGCCGCTGGCGTTGTCGTCGGCGCCCGGCGCCCGGGTCTCCGCGTCGCGCGGGTCCTCCATGCGGCAGTCGTAGTGGGCGCACACGAGGACGACGGGGCCGCCGGTCTGTGTGCCGGGCTTGGTGCAGATCACGTTGTCGGCGCTGTGCCCGGCGTTGGTCCAGGTGCGCCGGGCCACGTCGGTGTACCCGGCCGCGGTCAGCCGGTGCACGACCTCGTCGGCGGCGGGCCCGACGAAGGGCGAGAAGGTGTGCCGCGTGGGGAAGGCGGCCAGGGCCTCGACCGTGTCCCGCAGCGCGTCCGCCGACACCGACTGGACGGGCACGGCGGTGAGCCGTTCCGGCGCCCTGCCCGCCGCTTCGCCGCTCACCGGCACGAAACGCTCGGCGGCACTGGGCGGGTGCCCCTTCTCCGGCGGCGCGAGCGGCAGTCCCTCCCGTACGTCACGTCCCATGACGGGCCTCCTCGACGGGTGTGGAGGGCGGGCCGGCAGAACGCTCGACGCGAGCGGGTGCGCGTCCCTGGGCGCCGGCCGCGTGACGGCCGCGGTGGCCGGGAACCGCCAACTCGGGGCGGGCCGACCGGAGGTGACGCTCGTGGAAAAAGCCTATCGCCGTGTCCCGGGGCTCGCGAGTCCGGGAAGTGCCGCCCCCGGCAACTCTGTTGTCCGGTCAACCAAGGGGCGGGTGGTCAGGCCGGCGGCGCCGTCGTCCCGCGGACCTCCAGCGTCGGCGCGGCCAGGTGGAGCCGTCCCGCGCCCTCCGGCCGCTCGAAGCGGTCGAGGAGGAAGCGGGCGGCCCTGCGGCCGACCTCGTGACCGGCGTTGTCGACGGTGGTGAGCCACAGGTGGCGCAGCCGGGAGACGCTCGTGTTGTCGTAGCCGACGACGGACACGTCGTGCGGGACGCGCAGCCCGAGCTCCTCCGCCGCCGACAGGGCGCCGACGCAGGTGATGTCGTTGACGGCGAAGACGGCGGTGGGACGGTCGGGGCGGCTCAGGAGGCGGACGGTCGCCCGGTAGCCGCCCTCCTCGGTCATGTCGCCGGTCTCGACGACGGCCCGGTCCGCCAGGCCGTGTGCCCGCATCGTCGCCTCGAAGCTGCGGCGGCGCAGTTCGCCGACGGCCCCGTAGCCGGCCAGGTGCGCGATGCGGCGGTGGCCCAGGCCGATGAGGTGCTCGGTGACCAGCCGGGCGCCCTGCTCGTCGTCGCCCGCCACCCGGTCCACCCCGGGCGGCACCGGCTCGCGGGCACCGGCCAGGACGACCGGCATGCGCGCGGCGACGGCGCCGAGGGCCGCGGGGTCGGGCAGGGTGCCGACCACGACCAGGCCGTCGACGCGCAGGTCCAGCAGCGGATCGGCCGGGTCCTGGCCGGTGCGGCGGTTGAGGCGGGCGTCGGCCAGCAGCATGTGCAGGCCGCCGGCGTGCAGGAGGGAGTTCAGGCCGTCGAGGAGGTCGACGAACCAGGGGTTGCGCAGGTCGTTCAGGAGGACGCCGACCGTGCGGCTGCGCTGTTCGCTGAGGCTGCGCGCGGCGGCGTTGGGCCGGTAGCCGAGTTCCTGGGCGGCCCGCAGGACGGCTTCCCGCTTCTCGGGGCGCACCTGGTCGGAGCCGCGCAGCACCAGCGAGACCAGCGACTTGGAGACGCCGGCCCGTTCGGCGACGTCCCGGATGGTCGGCGCTCTCATGACATGGACCGTTCCATGAGGGGCGCGGGCTTGTCAAAGGGTTGACAGCGACGGGAAACCGCGCTCAGGGTGGGCTGGACAGGTTGTGGAACGGTCCAAAGAGGGGCTCTCATGGTGGACACGCTCGGCGTCGCCGTCGTCGGATTCGGCTGGATGGGTCGGGTGCACACCCAGGCGTACGCGCGCGTGCGGCACCACTACCCCCGGCTGCCCCTCGTTCCGGAGCTGGTGGCGGTCGCCGAGGAGGTGCCGGGCCGGGCCGAGGAGGCCGCCGCGCAGTTCGGCTTCGCCTCGACGACCCGCGACTGGCGCGAGGTGGCCGCCGATCCTCGGGTGAAGGCGGTCAGCATCACCGCGCCGAACTTCCTGCACCGTGAGATCGGCGTCGCCATGGCCGAGGCGGGCAAGCACATCTGGATCGAGAAGCCGGTGGGACTGACCGCCGAGGACGCCCGCGCGGTGGCGGACGCGGTGGCCAAGGCGGGCGTGCGGGGCACGGTGGGCTTCAACTACCGCAACGCGCCGGCCGTGGAGGCGGCCCGCGAGCTGATCGCCTCCGGGGAGATCGGCACGGTCACGCACATCCGCGTCCGGCTGTTCAGCGACTACGCGGCCCACCCCGAGGGCGCGCTGACCTGGCGCTACGAGCGGGAGCGCGGCGGCAGCGGGGTGCTGGGCGACCTGGCGTCGCACGGCGCGGACCTGGCCCGGTTCCTGCTCGGCGACATCACGTCCCTCACGGCCGACACGGCGGTCTTCCTCCCGGAGCGGGCCCGCCCGACCGGGGCGACGGCGGGCCACAGCCGCGCCTCGGGCGAGCTGGGCCCGGTCGAGAACGAGGACTACGTCAGCTGCCTGCTGCGCTTCGCCTCCGGGGCGCGCGGGGTGCTGGAGGCCTGCCGGGTCTCGGTCGGCGAGCAGAACAACTACGGCTTCGAGGTGCACGGCACGAAGGGGGCCGTGTTCTGGGACTTCCGGCGCATGAACGAGCTGGGGATCAGCCGCGGCACGACGTACCAGGACCAGTCCGTCAGCACGGTGTACGTCGGCCCGGGGCACGGCGAGTTCGCCGCGTTCCAGCCGGGGGCGGCGAACGCCATGGGGTACGACGACCTGAAGGTCATCGAGGCGTACCGCTTCCTGACCTCCGTCGCCGAGGGCACCGCGCACGGGGCGACGCTCGACGACGCCGTGCGCAGCGCCGCCGCGCTGGACGCGATGAGCCGGTCGGTCGCGAGCGGCACCTGGGAGACCGTGTAGGGACCGCCCGGGGGTGTCCTCAGGACCACCGTGGATCCGGCGCCCAGGCCCAGGGACGGCGAGTCCCGGAGACGGCAGGCTTCTCGGTACCGGGGAATCCGCCGGAACCAGCCACACCGACCTCTCGGGGGACTGCCGTGTCCGAATCCTTCTTCCGCCGCCTGACCGGCCTCGCGGGCATCACCGCCGCGGTCGCCCTGATCATCGGGGTGCCCCTGTACTTCGTCTACTCGGGGCCGCCGCCGGACTCCAACGTCCTGGCCCGGCTGCTGATCCAGATCGTGGCGCTCGCGTCTCTGGTGGTGTTCGTGACGGCCTTCCGCGAACTGGTCAGGCGGGTCGGTCCGGCGTACGACTGGGCCGGCTCCCTGGCCTTCGCCACCGGTCTGGTCTACGCGACGGTCGTCCTGGTCTCCAGCGGCCTGGAGGCCGGCGAGGTCATCGCCAGCGACCGCACGATCGACCCGACCATCGAGGTCAGCGGTACGTACATCCTCTACGGGTCGATCTCCCGGCTGATGCTGGCGCTGTTCCTGACCGCGGTGGGCCTCGTCCTCACCCGCGCGAAGCTGCTGCCGCGCTGGACCGGCCGGTCGGCGTACGTCCTCGCGGCGGTCAACCTGGCCTTCGTGCCGTCGCTGTTCTTCGGCAACGACCCGGCCGACTTCTACGCGGCGAACGGCTGGGGCTCGACGGCCTCGATGGGCGCCCTCCTCAGCTACTGGCTGCTGGCCGTCGGCGTCTCGGCCTACCGCAGCGCCGGGCGCCCCGCGCTGTCCCGCTGATCCGCTGCCGCCGCGGGCGACGGTCACACGGCCGTCGCCTGCGGCGGCATGTTGTACGGCGTCACCACCTGGATCGCCGACGGCAGGGTCGGCCCCGCCGGGGGCAGGGCGCCGTGGGCGCGCATGACGGTGTGGCAGGCCTCGCGCACGTCCTGGCGGAGGTCGTGGTGGAGCACGGCGGACAGGCGGTGCTCGCGCAGCAGCCGGGTGTTGTCGTAGTCGAGGTCGTGCGCGACGAACACCGCGCAGGCACGGCCGAGGTCGTCGAAGGCCCGCAGCGTGGCGATGTTGCCGCCGCCGATCGAGTACACCGCGCGGATGTCCGGGTCGCGTTCCAGCGCGGCCCGGACGAGGTCGTACTGGGTGGCGTCCAGCCCCTGGCCCTCGGCGATCTCGACCAGCGTGCGCTCGGGGTGCCGGGCCCGCATGGCGCTGCGGAAGCCCATCTCGCGCTCCTCCTCGTTGCGGAAGAAGCCGCTGCTGAGGCTCGTGAGGATGTTGCCCGGCCGCTCCCCCAGCCACTGCCCCATGAGGTACGCGGCCGTCGCGCCCGCCGCCCGGTCGTCGATGCCGACGTAGGCGAGGCGGGCGCTCGCGGGCAGGTCCGTCACGAGCGTCACGACCGGGATGCCGGCGGCCGCGAGCCGGCCGACGGCGGCGGTGACCTCGGGGACGTCGGGGGCCTTGAGGATCACGCCCTGCGAGCCGCGCCGGCCGATCCGGTCCAGGGTCCGCACCAGTTCCCCGACCGGGCCGGTCTCCCGGAAGTGGAAGCGGGAGCGCAGCACCGCCGGGTGCAGCGACGGCAGCTCGGCCTCCAGAGCGGCCCGGATCGCGGTCGTGAAGCGCTCCGGCGCCTGCATCACGATGTCGACCATGAACGTCCGGCCCACGAGCCTGACCTGGGTGCGCTGCCGGTCGAGGTCCGCGATGGCCTGGTGGACCTCCCGCGCGGTGCTCTCGCGCACGCCTCCCCTGCCGTTCAGGACCCGGTCCACGGTGGCCTCGCTCAGGCCCGCCTGACGTGCGATCTCCCGGATCGGGAAGGGGTGGCCCACGCCTCGCCTCCTTGAAGGGTTTTTGATGGACCGCTGCTGGTTGTTCGAGGGGTTTGTACTGACAAGAATGACAGGGCTGCGTCGGTCCGTGACCCCGAAGGGACGACGATGTCCATCACTTCCCTGTCCCGCCGTGCCTGGCTGTCCGAGCACGACTGCGATCTCGACGCGTTCCGCGCGCTGGTCGAGCAGGCGACCGATCCCGCCGACTACCCGCACGCCTGTGCCGTCGAGCGGAACGTGCCGGTCTACGACGCCGGCCTGCTCGAAGGCGACCGCGTGGTCCAGGCCGAGCTGGTGCGGGCGCTCGACGACGGACCGGGCATCGTCGTCTTCCGCGGTGCCTTTCCCGATCCGGAGGTGGTGGACCGGGCCACCGCGGTGTTCGAAGGGCTGATCGCCGAGCAGCGCGCCTCGGGCGCGACCGCCGGGGACCACTTCGCCAAGCCGGGTGCCAACGACCGGGTGTGGAACGCGCTGGAGAAGGCGGCCCTCTACGACGCGGAGGCGTTCGCCGACTACTACGCCAACGAGGTCCTCGCGCTGGTCTCGACGGCCTGGCTGGGCCCCGGCTACCAGGTCACCTCCCAGCTCAACGTGGTCAACCCGGGCGGCGCCGCGCAGACCGCGCACCGCGACTACCACCTGGGTTTCCTGTCCGACGAGGTGGCCGCCGCCTACCCGGCGCACGTGCACCGCCTCTCCCCCGTGCTGACCCTCCAGGGGGCGGTCGCGCACTGCGACATGCCCGTGGAGTCCGGGCCGACGATGTACCTGCCGCACTCGCAGAAGTACGAGCCGGGCTATCTCGCCTGGCGGCGGCCGGAGTTCCGGGCGTACTTCGAGGCGCACCACGTGCAGCTGCCGCTCGCGAAGGGCGACGCGGTCTTCTTCAACCCGGCGCTGTTCCACGCCGCCGGCACCAACCGCTCGGCGGACATCCGGCGCATGGCCAACCTGCTCCAGGTGTCGTCGGCGTTCGGGCGCGCGATGGAGACGGTGGACCGGGAGGCCGTCGCCAACGCGGTGTACCCGGTGCTGCTCAAGCGCCGCGCCGAGGGTGCCGACCAGGCGTGGCTGGACCGTGTGATCGCGGCGAGCGCCGAGGGCTACCCCTTCCCGACCAACCTCGACAGCGACCCGCCGGTCGACGGCCTGGCCCCGCCCTCGCAGGCGGATCTGCTGCGGCGGGCGCTGCGCGAGGACTGGACGCCGCAGGCGCTCCGGGCGGAGCTGACGGCCGCCGCCGAGCGGCGAGAGAGCTGAGGAATTCCATGGGACTTCTCCACGACAAGGTCGTCCTGGTCAACGGCGGCAGCCAGGGCGTCGGCGCGGCCATCGCGCGGGCCGCGGTCCGCGAGGGGGCGGTCGTGGCCGTCACCGGGCGGCGTCCGGAGCCCGGTGAGGCGCTGGTGGCCGAGCTGGCCGCCGCCGGGGGCAAGGCGATGTTCGTACGGGCCGACCTCGCGGACGCCGAGCGGGCGAAGGCGTCGGTCGCCGAGGTCGTCGGCGCGTTCGGCCGGGTCGACTGCCTGGTCAACTCGGCGGGGCTGACGTCCCGCGGGACGCTGCTCGACACCACGCCGGAGCTGTTCGACCAGCACATCGCGATCAACCTCAAGGCGCCGTTCTTCGCGATGCAGGCCGCCGTCGCGGACATGGTCGGGCGCAAGGCGCCCGGCACGGTCGTCAACATCATCACGTCCTCGGCCCACGGCGGGCAGCCGTTCCTCGCGCCGTACGTCGCCGCCAAGGCCGGTCTGATCGGCCTGACCCGCAACGCCGCGCACGCCCACCGCTGGGACCGGGTCCGGATCAACGGCCTCAACATCGGCTGGACGGCGACCGAGGGCGAGGACGCCACGCAGAAGACGTTCCACGGGGCCGGGGACGACTGGCGCGAGGAAGCCGCCGCGAAGCTGCCCATGGGCAAGCTGGGCCAGCCGGACGAGATCGCCGACTTCGTGGTCTTCCTGCTGTCGGACCGGTCCGGGGTCGTCACCGGGTCGGTGATCGACTGGGACCAGAACGTGCTCGGCGGACTCGACTGACACCTCCCGCAAGAAACCCTCCTCCACCCTCCTCCCCCCGTCTCACCAGCTAGGAGCAACACCCCCATGCGTATTGGAATCCTCGGCCTCGGCCGCATCGGTGCCTTCCACGCCGAGACCCTGTCCGGGCTCGACGCCGTCGAGTCGCTCGTCGTCACCGACCCGTTCGCGGACGCCGCCAAGGCCGCCGCCGAGCGGTTCGGGGCCGACGTCGTGGACTCGCCGGAGGCGCTGCTGGCCGCCGGTGTCGACGGGATCGTCGTCGCGGCCGCCACGGACGCCCACCCCGCGCTGATCCTCGCCGGTGTGGAGGCCGGTGTCCCGGTCTTCTGCGAGAAGCCCGTCGCCAAGACCATGGCCGAGGGCGTCGAGGTGCTCAAGGCCGTCCAGGGCAAGGGTGTGCCGATCCAGATCGGGTACAACCGCCGCTTCGACGCCGGTTTCGTCAACGCCCGCGCCGCCGTGCGCGGCGGCGAGCTCGGCAAGCTGCACACGGTCCGCTCGACCACCCTGGACCCGGCGCCGCCGCCGGCCGCGTACATCGCCGCCTCCGGTGGCATCTTCCGCGACTGCTCGGTGCACGACTTCGACATCATCCGCTGGGTGACCGGCCGCGAGGTGACCGAGGTGTACGCCGTGGGCGGCAACCGCGGCGCCGAGTACATCAAGGACGCGGGCGACGCCGACACCACCGGCGCGATCCTCACCTTGGACGACGGCACGATCGCGGTGGTCTCCAACTCCCGCCACAACGCCCGTGGTTACGATGTCCGCATGGAGATCCACGGCTTCGACGACTCCATCGCCGTCGGCCTGGAGGACAAGCTGCCGCTGCGCTCGGTCGAGCCGGGCGTGACCTTCCCGGCGGGCACCCCGCACGACTTCTTCATGGACCGCTTCACCGCGGCCTACCGCGCCGAACTGACCGCGTTCACCGAGGTCGTGGCCGGCAGCCGCCCCTCCCCCTGCACGATCGAGGACGCCTTGGAGGCAGGCTGGATCGCCGACGCGTGCACCCTGTCGCTGCACGAGCACCGCCCCGTGACCATCGAGGAGGTACGCCAGGCATGAGCGAGAAGGGCCCGGAACCCCTGCGCATCGGTGTGCTGGGGGCGGCGCGGATCACCGAACGCTCCCTGATCGACCCGGCCCGGGCGACCGGCCACCGCCTCGTCGCGGTGGCCGCCCGCGACCGCGCCCGGGCGGAGGCGTTCGCCGCCGAGCACGGCGTGGAGCGGGTGGCGGGCTCGTACGCCGAGCTGGTGGCCGACCCGGAGGTCGACGTCGTCTACAACCCGCTCGCCAACGGGCTGCACGGACCGTGGAACCTGGCCGCCCTCGCGGCCGGCAAGCACGTGCTGTCGGAGAAGCCGTCGGCGAGCAACGCCGAGGAGGCGAAGGAGGTGCGGGCCGCCGCCGAGAAGGCCGGGACGGTCTTCATGGAGGCCTTCCACTACCTCTTCCACCCGGTCACCCGCCGCCTGCACGAGCTGCTGGCCTCGGGCGAACTCGGCGAACTGCGGCACGTCGAGGCCATGGTCGCGATCGCCGCGCCGCCGGACACCGACCCGCGCTGGTCGCTGCCGCTGGCCGGCGGCGCCCTGATGGACCTGGGCTGCTACAGCCTGCACGCGCTGCGCGTGCTCGCACCCTGGGCAGGCGGGCCGCCGCGCCTGGCCGGGGCCCGGGGCGGGGAGCGGGCCGGCGCCCCCGGGGTCGACGAGTGGCTGGACGCCGACCTGGAGTTCCCCGGCGGAGCCACCGGCGCCGCCCGCTGCCACATGGCGTACGACGGGCTGGACATGAGCATCCGGATCGTCGGCTCCCGGGGCGAGGCGACCGCCCCGAACTTCGTGCTGCCCCACCTGGACGACCGGGTCGTGGTCCGCACCCCGGAGGGCGAGCGGACGGAGCGGCTCGGCACGCGCTCGTCGTACGCGTACCAGCTGGAGGCGTTCGCGGCCCGGGTGCGGGAGGGCGCGCCGCTGCCGCTGGACGCGGACGACGCGGTGACGACGATGGAGCTCATCGACGCCTGTTACCGACGGGCCGGCTTCGAGCCCCGGCCGCGTACGCGGGGCTGAGGCGCGCACGCGTGAGAAGGGGCCCGGAGTTCGTCCCCGGGCCCCTTTCTCACGCGTACAGCGCGGGTCTGTCGACCAGTTGGACCTCGACGCGGCCGCCGTCCTCCAGGGCCCGGACGCCCGCCTCGCACACCGCCGACGCGGCGTAGCCGTCCCAGACGCTCGGGCCGGTGACCTCGCCGCGGCGGGTGGCGTCGACCCAGGCCTGGAGCTCTCGGTCGTAGGCCGTCTCGAAGCGTTCCGTCCAGTCCTGGGCGATGGTGCCGCCCCAGCGGCCGGCCATGTTCGTGACCAGGGCGTGGCCGTCGCCGATGCGGGCGGTGCCGCGTTCGCAGACGACCTCGGCCTGGACCTGGTAGCCGAAGCCGCAGTTGACGAAGATCTCCACGTCGGAGAGGGCGCCGCCGTCCGTCTCGAAGACGACGAACTGCGGGTCGCGCAGCCCGTCGGGGGCGTTGGCCGACGGCGTCGGGCGCAGCACCGTGACGGCCGTGATCTCCTGGCCGAGCAGCCAGCGGGTCGCGTCGGCCTCGTGGGCGACGGAGTCGCTGATCAGCATGGAGCTGGTGAAGAAGGGCGGGCTGGCGACGTTGCGGTGCCGGTTGTGCAGCATCAGCGGGCGGCCCAGCTGACCGGTCGTCAGCAGCGCCTTCAGCTTCGCGTACTCGGGGTCGTAGCGGCGCATGAAGCCGACCTGGACCCGGCGGTGGCCGAGGCGCAGTTCGGCTTCGAGGACGCGCAGGGCGGAGGCCGCGTCGGGGGTGAGCGGCTTCTCGCACAGGACGGGCAGGTCGCGCTCGAAGGCGGCGAGCAGGGTGGCCTCGTGGGCCGGGCCCGGGGAGGCGATCAGGACGGCGTCGACGCCGTCCGCCGCCAGCGCGGCGGCCGGGTCGGAGTGGGCGGCGCAGCCGTCGACGCGGGCGGCGACGGCCTTCGCGCGCTCCGCGTCGACGTCGGCGACGGCCACGACCCGCGCTCCGCTGACGACGTCGTGGAGACGGCGCACGTGGTCGGCGCCCATCCTGCCCGTACCGATGACTGCGACTCCCACGGTGGCGCGCTCGGTCATGGCCGTCCTTTCGGGTCGTCAGGCGCCGCAGGACCTCAGGAACTTGCGGGTGCGCACCGCGATCGGCAGCGGCTTGTCCGGTTCGCAGGGGTACATGTCCTGCTCGACGATGGCGAAGAGGTCCACGCCGAGCTTCTGGGCGGCCGCGAGGACGGGGCCCAGCTCGGGGACGCCGGCGGGCGGTTCGCACATCACACCGCGCGCGACGGCCGGGCCGAACGGGACCTCGTTCTTGACGACGTCGGCGAGGATCTCCGGGTCGACCTGCTTGAGGTGCAGGTAGCCGATGCGCTCGCCGTAGGTCTCGATCAGCTTGACGCTGTCGCCGCCGCAGTAGGCGTAGTGCCCGGTGTCCAGGCAGAGGTTGACGTGGTCGGAGTCGGTCGAGTCGAGGAACTGCTCGACGTGCTCCTCGGTGTCGATGTGGGTGTCGGCGTGCGGGTGGACGACGATGTCCAGGCCGTACCTGTCCTTCACCTCGCGGCCGAGGCGCTCCATGCCGGTGGTGAGGTTGCGCCACTGCTCGGTGGTGAGCTCCGGGGGCTCCAGGATCTCGGCGGTCTTGTCGTCCCGCCAGAAGGACGGGATGACCACCAGGTGCTTCGCGTCCATCGCCTGGGTGAGGGCGGCGACCCGGCTGACCTGCTCCCAGGTGGAGTCCCACTCGGAGGGGCCGCGGTGCAGACCGCAGAAGATCGTGCCGGCGGAGACCTGGAGGTTCCGCTTGGTCACCTCGTCGGTGAGCCGGGCCGGGTCGGTGGGCAGGTAGCCGTAGGGGCCGAGTTCTATCCAGGAGTAGCCGGCCTCGGCGACCTCGTCGAGGAAGCGTTCCCAGGGCACCTGCTGGGGGTCGTCGGGGAACCAGACGCCCCAGGAGTCGGGGGCGGAGCCGACCCGGATGCGGTCGAGCGCGAGGGCCATGTCAGGACTTTCCTTCCGAGGACGTGGCTACGGGTGCGGTGAGGTCCCCCTCCTCGGGGAGCTCGTCGACGTCGACGCCGCGGACCTGCGCCAACTCGTGCTTGAGGGAGGCGAGTTCGGCGCCGCCGGCCATGTGGTTGGTCAGCTCTTCGAGGGAGACGTCGCTACGGGAGGCGGACAGCTCCATCGTGCCCAGGCGCAGGACGCTGAAGTGGTCGCCGACCATGTAGGCGTGGTGGGGATTGTGGGTGATGAAGATGACGCCGAGGCCCTTCTCGCGGGCGGCGGCGATGTACTTCAGGACCACGCCGGACTGCTTGACGCCGAGGGCGGCGGTCGGCTCGTCCAGGATGAGCACGCGGGCGCCGAAGTAGACGGCGCGGGCGATGGCGACGCACTGGCGCTGACCGCCGGAGAGCGTGCCGATGGGCTGCTCCAGGTCGTCCAGGACGATGCCCATGGCGCGCAGTTCCTCGTCCGCGGTCTTCTTCATCCGCTCGATGTCGAGACGGCGCAGCGGCCAGGGGCCCTTGGTCATCTCGGAGCCGAGGAAGAAGTTCCGCCACACCGGCATCAGCGGGACGACCGCGAGGTCCTGGTAGACGGTGGCGATGCCCTTGTCGAGGGCCTCGCGCGGGGTGGAGAAGCGCACCGGTTCGCCGTCGACGAGGAACTCGCCCTCGGTGTGCTGGTGCAGCCCCGAGACGATCTTGATGAGGGTGGACTTGCCGGCGCCGTTGTCGCCGAGGACGCAGGTGACCTTGCCGGGGTACACCTCCAGGTCGACGCCGTGCAGGGCGCGGATGTTGCCGTAGGACTTGCCGGCGGCGCGCAGCTCGACGAGCGGGCGGTCCCCGGCGGGCGGGGTGTCCTTCAGGACGGCACCGTGGGTGCCGGTTTCGTTGCTGGTCATCGCGGTCACCTCCGGGTCGCCGTGCGCTGGACCCACAGATTGATGAGGACGGCGCCGAGGAGCATCACGCCGAGGAAGGCCTTGAACCAGTCGGGGTTCCAGCCGGCGTAGACGATGCCCTGCTGCACCATGCCGAACATGAAGGCGCCGAAGACCGGGCCGATCGCGGAGCCGTAGCCACCGGTGAGCAGGCAGCCGCCGATGACGGCCGCGGCGATGTAGATGAGCTCCTGGCCCACGCCCTCGCCGGACTGCACGGTGTTGAAGGAGAACAGCTGGTGCATGCCGACGAACCAGGCGCCGAAGCCGACCAGCATGAACAGGGAGATCTTGGTGAACGTCACGGGCACGCCGACCGCCCGTGCGGAGTCCTTGTTGCCGCCGACGGCGAAGATCCAGTTGCCGTACTTGGTGCGCAGCAGCACCCAGGTCGCCAGCGCGGCGAACACCAGCCACCACACCACGGTGATCTTGACGTTGACCCCGCCGACCTCGAACGTCGAGGCGAAGAGCTTCTGCGCCTGGGTGAAGCCGTCCATGTCGCTGATGTCGTCGGTGGCGACGTTGCCGGTGACCAGCTTGGTCACCGCGAGGTTCACGCCCTGCAGGATCAGGAACGTCCCGAGGGTGACCAGGAAGCTCGGCAGGCCGGTCTTGACGAGCATCCAGCCGTTGAAGGCGCCGATCGCCAGCGACACGAGCAGGGCGACGATGACGCCGACCCAGACGTTCATGGTCAGCTGGTAGCTGAGCATCGACGCGGTCAGCGCCGAGGTGATCACGGCGACACCGGCGGACAGGTCGAACTCGCCGCCGATCATCAGCAGCGCGACCGGCAGGGCCATGATCCCGATGGTCGACGACTGGTACAGGATGTTCGCCATCGAGCTGCCGTCGCGCACGGGCGGCGCGGCGAACAGGAAGAACACGAGCACGGCCACGGCGCCGAGGAAGACGCCGACCTCGGGCCGGGCGAGCAGCCGCAGGGCGAGCGGGCGCTGCCGGGTCCGGCCGTCGGACTGCTTCTGGCCGGGGGCCGGCGGTGTGTCCACCGCCGGCGCAGCCTGTTGGGTCATGCTCATCACCGGGTGCCCTTCGCGGCGAACTCCCCGATCTTGTCGACGTTGGACTTGTCGACGAAGGCCGGGCCGGTCAGCACGGGCTGCTCACCACCGCCGCTGTAGTTGCCGTTGTTCTTGTAGAGCCACAGGCCGTCGACGGCCAGGTAGCCCTGGAGGTAGGGCTGCTGGTCGACGGCGAACTGGATGTCGCCGGCCTTGATGGACTTGATCAGGTCCTTGTTGAGGTCGAAGGTGGCGACCTTCGCCTTGCTGCCGGCGTCGGAGACCGACTGCACCGCGGTCAGCGCGAACGGCGCGCCCAGGGTGACGACGTAGTCGATGGACGGGTCCTGCTTGAGCTTGGCGGTGATCGTCGACTTCACGGACGGCATGTCGGTGCCGTTGACGTTCTGCGGGTCGACCTTGCCCTCGAAGGTCTTCGCCACGCCGTCGCAGCGCTGCGTCAGGCCGACGTTGCCCTGCTCCTGCATGACGCAGAGGACGTTCTTGGCGCCGACCTCGTTCAGCTTCTTGCCGAAGGCCTCGCCCGCGACGGACTCGTCCTGGCCGAAGAACTCCAGCAGGTTGAGCTTCTTCCAGTCGCTCAGGCCGGAGTTGAGGCCGACGACGGGTATGCCGGCCTTCTCGGCCTTGCCGATGACGCCCTTGAGCGCGTCCGGCTTGGCGAGGGTGACCGCGATGCCGTCGACCTTCTGGTCGATCGCGTTCTGGACCAGGTTGGCCTGGTTGCCCGCGTTCGGGTCGGCGGAGTAGACGAGCTTGATGTTGTCCTTGGCGGCCGCGGCCTCGGCACCCTTGCGGACGGTGTCCCAGAAGGTGTCACCGGGGGCCTGGTGGGTGACGAGGGCGACGGTCATGCGGGGCGTGGTCGCCTTGCCGGCGGAGGCGTTCGCGGCGCCTTCCTCGGACTTCTTGCCCCCGGAACTGCTGGAGCAGCCGGCGAGGGTCAGGGCCGCCGCTGCGGCCACGGCGACGACGGGCGCGAACCTGCGGGAGCGGGGGTGAGAAGAGCGGTCCATCTTTCCTGGCACCTCACTGTGCTACTGCGGGGGAAAGGGAGGGGATCACGAGGATCCGTGGTCCCGGAGCCTTACGGAGTCCGGATCATGATGCCGCAAACGGACTGTTGCGATGCCACGGGATCCAAGTCCTTGCCACGCCCGCTGTCAATACTTTGTTAAGACATCATTTCACAAGCAGGTCCGAATGTAAGTACAAACTATTGACAGCGCCGCCCTCCGAGACCTACACCTGGGGGGCGGCAGGTCCCGTGGATCCACGCCCCCACCGTGTCAGGGCGCCCCGGGACCCGCATCCCCAGCTTCCCGAGGAGGTCGCGCATGGCCGAGCCAGCCCAGTATTTCGATGTGATCACGATGGGCCGCATCGGGGTCGACCTCTATCCCCTGCAGACCGGTGTGCCCCTGGCCCAGGTGGAGACGTTCGGGAAATTCCTGGGAGGTTCCGCGGCCAATGTGGCGGTCGCCGCGGCCCGCCTCGGACGCCGCGCGGCCGTGATCACGCGCACCGGCGACGACCCCTTCGGCACGTACCTGCACGAGGAGCTGCGGGGCTTCGGCGTCGACGACCGCTGGGTCACCCCGGTCGCCGCCCACCCGACGCCGATCACCTTCTGCGAGATCTTCCCGCCGGACGACTTCCCGCTCTACTTCTACCGCCGCCCCAAGGCCCCGGACCTGGAGATCCACACCGACGAGCTGGACTTCTTCGCCATCCGCGACGCCCGGATCTTCTGGATCACCGGCACCGGCCTGAGCGAGGAGCCCAGCCGCTCCGCCACGCTCGCCGCCCTCAAGGCCCGCGACAAGTCCGGGGTCACCGTCTTCGACCTCGACTGGCGCCCGATGTTCTGGGGCGACCCCGAGGAGGCCCGCCCGTACTACCGCGAGGCCCTGCGGCACGCCACGGTCGCGGTCGGCAACCTCGACGAGTGCGAGATCGCCACCGGCGTGCGCGAGCCGCAGGCCTGCGCGGAGGCGCTGCTGGAGGCGGGCGTGGAGCTGGCGGTCGTCAAGCAGGGCCCCAAGGGCGTGCTGGCCGTGCACCGCGACGGCACCCGGGCCGAGGTGCCGCCGGTGCCGGTCGAGGTCGTCAACGGCCTGGGCGCCGGGGACGCCTTCGGCGGCTCGCTCTGCCACGGCCTGCTCGCCGGCTGGGAGCTGGAGCGGACCATGCGTCACGCCAACGCCGCCGGCGCCCTCGTCGCCTCCCGCCTCGCCTGCTCCTCCGCGATGCCGACCGAGTCCGAGGTCGCGGACCTCCTCGCCGGGGTGCCGTCGCCAAGCCCGAGCCACTGAAACGGAGCCTTCCTTGAACATCGGCATCCCCGACCTCACCACGGTCAGAGCCCGGTACCCGGAGGCCGTCGCCGAGGCGGCGGCCCGCCGGGCGCGCCGCCCGCTGATCGGCGACAGCGGCCGGCTGCTGATCGTGGCCGCCGACCACCCGGCGCGCGGCGCCCTCGGGGTCGGCGACCGGCGGCTGGCCATGGCCCACCGCGCGGACCTGCTGGAGCGCCTGTGCACCGCGCTGTCGCGGCCCGGCGTCGACGGGGTGCTCGCCACCGCCGACATCCTGGAGGACCTGCTCCTGCTCGGCGTGCTGGAGAACAAGGTCGTCATGGGCTCGATGAACCGCGGCGGCCTCGCCGGGGCCGCCTTCGAGATGGACGACCGCTTCACCGGCCACCGCGCCGAGGACATCGCCCGCCTCCGCTTCGACGCGGGCAAGCTCCTGGTCCGCATCGACTACGACGACCCGGGCTCGCTCACCACCCTGGAGACCACCGCCCGGGCGATCGACGCCATGGCCGCCCTCCGGCTGCCCCTGTTCGTCGAGCCGTTCCTCTCCCGGCGCGTCGACGGCAAGGTCCGCAACGACCTGTCCGCCGAGGCCGTCACCAAGTCCATCGCGATCGCCTCGGGCCTGGGCGGCACCTCCGCCTACACCTGGCTGAAGCTGCCCGTCACCGACGACCCGGACGACATGGCCGAGGTCCTGGAGACCTCCACCCTGCCCGTCGTCCTGCTCGGCGGGGAGGTCGGGGACGACCAGGAGGGCGCCTACGAACGCTGGCGCAAGGCCCTGCGGCTGCCCACCGTGCAGGGCATGGTCGTCGGACGGTCGCTGCTCTACCCGGCCGAGGGCAGCGTGGAAGAAGCGGTGGACACGGCCGTCGGCCTGTTGTGATCCCGGAGGATGCCATGACGTACCACCTTCCCGCCGGCAAGGCGCTCGGCGGCCCCTACGTCGTCGACGTCACGCCCGAGAAGGCCGGCTGGGGCCACTCCAGCCTGCGGGTGCTGGAGCTGCCGCCGGGCGGCTCCCACACCTTCGACACCGGCGACAGCGAATGGATCGTCGTCCCGCTGAGCGGTGCCTGCACGGTCGCGTCCGCCGACGACTTCGGCCAGGACACCTTCGAGCTCCACGGCCGTGCCGACGTGTTCAGCGGCGTCAGCGACTTCGCGTACGTGCCGCGCGACGCCCGGGCGACGGTCTCGTCCGCCGCGGGCGGCCGGTTCGCGCTGACCGGCGCGCGCTGCTCGCGCCGCCTGCCCGCCCGCTACGGCCCCGCCTCCGAGGTGCCGGTGGAGCTGCGCGGCACCGGGAACTGCTCGCGGCAGGTCAACAACTTCGGCGCGGCCGGGGTCTTCGAGTGCGACAAGCTCATCGCGGTCGAGGTGATCACCCCGGGCGGCAACTGGTCGTCGTTCCCGCCGCACAAGCACGACGAGCACCGGCCGGGCGAGGAGTCCGTGCTGGAGGAGATCTACTACTTCGAGTTCGCCGGCCACGACGGCGTCCCCGGCCTCGGCTACCAGCGCGTCTCCCCCTCCGGCCCCGGCCGGGACACCGACGTGCTCGCGGAGGTCCGCGACGGGGACGTCGTCCTCATCCCGGACGGCTGGCACGGGCCGTCGATGGCCACGCCCGGCCACCACATGTACTACCTCAACGTCATGGCGGGCCCGGAGGCCGAGCGCGCCTGGCTGATCTGCGACCACCCCGACCACGCCTGGGTCCGCGACACGTGGCCGGACCAGCCGGTCGACCCCCGGCTGCCCCTCTACACCGCCCCGGAGACCTCCGTATGAGCGCCCCCACCCGCCGCCTCACGACCGCCCAGGCCCTGGTGCGGTTCCTGTCCGCCCAGTACACCGAGCGGGACGGCGTGCGCCGCCGCCTGATCGCGGGGACCTGGGGCATCTTCGGCCATGGCAACGTCGCCGGGGTCGGCCAGGCGCTGGTCGAGTACGCGGATGTGATGCCGTTCCACCAGGGCCGCAACGAGCAGTCCATGGTGCACGCGGCGGTCGGCTACGCCCGGCAGCTGAACCGCCTGTCGGCGCAGGCGGTGACGACCTCCATCGGCCCGGGCGCCACCAACCTGGTCACCGGCGCCGCGCTCGCGACGATCAACCGCCTCCCTGTGCTGCTCCTGCCCGGTGACTACTTCGCCTCGCACGCCCCCGACCCGCTGCTCCAGCAGCTGGAGCACCCGGTCGAGGCGGACGTGTCGGTCAACGACACCCTCCGCCCGGTCTCGCGCTACTTCGACCGGATCACCCGCCCAGAGGCGCTGATCGCCTCCGCGCTCCAGGCCATGCGCGTGCTCGCCGACCCGGCCGAGACCGGCGCCGTCACGCTGGCCCTCCCCCAGGACGTGCAGGCGGAGGCCTACGACTGGCCCGAGGAGTTCTTCGCCGAGCGCGTCTGGTCCGTACGGCGTCCCGCGCCCGACCCGGTGGAACTGACCGCCGCCGTCGAGGCGATCCGATCGGCCGAGCGACCGCTGATCGTGGCGGGCGGCGGCGTCCACCACAGCGAGGCCGAGGCGGCGCTGAAGACGTTCGTGGAGGCCACGGGCATCCCGGTCGCCTCCACCCAGGCGGGCAAGGGCTCGCTGCGCCACGACCACCCCGCCGACCTCGGCGGCATCGGCCACACCGGCACGGCCGTCAGCGACGACCTCGCCCGCACGGCCGACCTCGTGATCGGCGTCGGCACCCGCTACACCGACTTCACGACCGCCTCCGGCACGCTCTTCCAGAACCCGGACGTGCGGTTCCTCAATCTCAACATCACCGGCTTCGACGCGCACAAGCTGGCGGCGCGCACGCTGGTCTGCGACGCGAGGTCCGGCCTCGAACTGCTGCGTGAGGCGCTCGCCGGTCACCGCGTGAGCGAGGCCTACGCGGCCGAGTACCGCGCCGGCAAGGAGCGCTGGGACGAGGTCGTCGAGGCCGCCTACCGCGCCGCCGACGACAGCGCCGTCCCGACGCAGACGCAGGTGCTCGGCGCGCTGGACGCCGCCGTGGGCGACGACGACGTGGTGATCAACGCGGCCGGCTCGCTCCCCGGCGACCTCCACAAGCTGTGGCGCTCGCGCAGCCCGCGCCAGTACCACCTGGAGTACGGCTACTCCTGCATGGGCTACGAGATCCCGGCCGGCATCGGCGTCCAGCAGGCCGCCCCCGGCACGCCGGTGTGGGCGCTCGTCGGCGACGGCACCTACCTGATGATGCCGACGGAGATCGTCACGGCCGTCCAGGAAGGCCTGCCGCTCAACATCGTCCTCATCCAGAACCACGGCTACGCCTCCATCGGCGGCCTGTCGGAGGAGACCGGCGGCGAGCGCTTCGGTACCGCCTACCGCTTCCGGGCCGCCGACGGCACCTTCACCGGCGCCCCGCTCCCCGTCGACCTCGCGGCCAACGCCGCCAGCCTCGGCATGGAGGTGCTGCGCGCCAAGACGGTGCGCGAGCTGCGCGAGGCCCTGGCGGCGGCCCGCGCCTCCGACCGGCCGACGTGCGTCTACGTCGAGACCGACCCGGCCCCGACCGCTCCCCCGGCCGAGGCCTGGTGGGACGTGCCGGTCGCCGAGACCGCCTCCCGCGAGGCCGCCGTCGCGGCCCGCGAGCGCTACGACCGCCAGGTGGCCGGACGCCGCCGCCACCTCTGACCTCCGCCCCGCACCCCGGTTCCACGAAAGGCCCTTGCGCACCATGAAGACCATCACCCACTGGATCGACGGCAAGCCCGTCGAAGGCACCTCCGGCCGGTTCGGCCCCGTCTACAACCCGGCCACCGGCGCCCAGGAGAAGCAGGTCGCCTTCGCGACCGTCGACGAGGTGGACGCCGCGGTCGCCTCCGCCAAGGCCGCCTTCGAGTCCTGGGGGGCCTCCTCGCTCGCCAAGCGCACGGCGGTCCTGTTCAAGTACCGCGAGCTGCTGGACGCCCACCGCGACGAGATCGCCGAGCTGATCACCGCCGAGCACGGCAAGGTGCACTCCGACGCGCTCGGCGAGGTCGCGCGCGGCATGGAGATCGTGGAGCTGGCCTGCGGCATCTCGGTGCAGCTGAAGGGCGAGCTGTCCACCCAGGTGTCCTCGCGGGTCGACGTCGCCTCGATCCGCCAGCCGCTCGGCGTGGTCGCGGGCATCACGCCGTTCAACTTCCCGGCGATGGTGCCGATGTGGATGTTCCCCATCGCCATCGCCTGCGGCAACACGTTCGTGCTGAAGCCGTCGGAGAAGGACCCGTCGGCCTCCTTCCGGCTGGCCGAACTGGCCGCCGAGGCGGGCCTGCCGGACGGTGTGCTGAACATCGTGCAGGGCGACAAGACGGCCGTGGACCGCATCCTGGAGCACCCGGACATCGAGGCGGTCTCCTTCGTCGGCTCCACCCCGATCGCCCGGTACATCCAGCTCAAGGCCGTCGAGCACGGCAAGCGCGTGCAGGCCCTCGGCGGCGCCAAGAACCACATGCTGGTGCTGCCCGACGCCGACCTGGACCTCGCCGCCGACCAGGCGATCAACGCGGCGTACGGCTCGGCGGGCGAGCGCTGCATGGCCGTGTCGGTCGTCGTCGCGGTCGGCGACACCGGTGACGAACTGGTCGGCAAGATCGCCGAGCGGGCGAAGAACCTGCGGATCGGCCCCGGCACCGACCCGGCGTCCGAGATGGGCCCGCTGATCACCCGTGAGCACCGCGACAAGGTGGCCTCGTACGTGGCGTCGGCCGCCGAGCAGGGCGCCGAGGTCGTGGTCGACGGCACGGGCTTCTCCGTCGAGGGCCACGAGGACGGCTTCTTCCTCGGGGTCTCCCTGCTGGACCGGGTGCCGCTGACGGCGGACGCCTACCGGGACGAGATCTTCGGCCCGGTGCTGTGCGTGGTCCGCGCGGAGACGTACGAGGACGCCATCAAGCTGATCAACGACTCCCGCTGGGGCAACGGCACCGCGATCTTCACCCGGGACGGCGGCGCCGCCCGCCGCTTCCAGCTGGAGGTCAAGGCGGGCATGGTCGGCGTCAACGTCCCGATCCCGGTCCCCGTCGGCTACCACTCCTTCGGCGGCTGGAAGGACTCCCTCTTCGGCGACCTGCACATCTACGGCAACGACGGCATCGCCTTCTACACCCAGGGCAAGGTCATCACCACGCGCTGGCCGGACCCCTCCGACGGCGGCATCAACCTCGGTTTCCCGAGCAACACCTGACACCTGTAGGGGGGTTCGTCCATGGCGAAGACCGGTGACCGGGCCCGCACCGCGCCCGCGCCCGCACTCAGCTCGCTGGACTTCACCCTGGACCGGGGCAGTCCCGTGCCGCTGTACTACCAGCTCGCGCAGCAGCTGGAGGCGGCGATCGAGCAGGGGGTCCTCGCCCCGGGCGACCTCCTGGGCAACGAGGTCGACCTCTCCGTGCGCCTCGGGCTGTCCCGCCCCACGGTCCGCCAGGCCATCCAGTCCCTCGTCGACAAGGGACTGCTGGTCCGGCGGCGCGGCGTGGGCACGCAGGTGGTGCACAGCCAGGTCAAACGCCCCTTGGAGCTGAGCAGCCTCTACGACGACCTCGAGGCGGCCGGCCAGGCCCCGACCACCCAGGTCGTGCTCCACGAGGCCGTCCCGGCGTCCTGCGACGTGGCGGCCGCCCTGGGCGTGCCCGAGGGCAGCGAGGTCACCGCCCTGGAACGGCTGCGCCGCACGCACGGCCGGCCGGTGGCCCTGCTGTGCAACTACCTCCCGCCGGCCCTGCTGGACCTCGACGACGCCCGTCTGGAGTCGACGGGCCTGTACCGGATGATGCGCTCGGCCGGCATCACCCTGCACAGCGCCCGCCAGACCATCGGCGCCCGCGCGGCCACGGCCGAGGAGGCCGCCCGCCTGGACGAGGAGGAGGGCGCGGCCCTGCTCACGATGCAGCGCACGGCGTACGACGACACCGGGCGGGCGGTGGAGTACGGGACGCACATCTACCGGGCGTCGCGGTACACGTTCGACTTCCAGTTGCTGGTCAGGGTTTGAGGCTCGCGGTGAAGGGCGTGACCGGGCGCTCCAGGCGTTCGCCGTCCACGGTGAGGTCGACGGCTTCGTTGTAGAAGGCGAACAGTCCTTCCACCGCCGCGACCGCCGGCAGCGGGTCGGGGTAGCTCCAGAGGATGTTCCGGGGCACCTCCCCCGCGCCACGCCAGGTCCAGTACCGGGCCCGGCCTTTGTAGGGGCACGCGGTGCGGTGGTCCGTCGGCTCGAACAGGTCGAGGCGGACGTCGTCGCGGGGGATGTAGTAGCGGATCGGCAGGGAGGTCTCGAAGAGCAGGACCGGGCGCCGGGTGTCCGCGACGAGCGTGCCGCCGACACCGACCTGGACGTGCCGGCTGCTGGGCAGTGCGTCGACCCGTTTGTGCGGGTCGCGCGGGTGCACGAAGATCTCTTCCTCCTCCTCGTACCAGTGGTCCAGGCCGCTGTCCCAGCGGCGGAACCACTCGAAGGCGATGTGTCCGGCCAGGTCCTTCGACGGGAACGTCCAGGCCGCGTTCGCCACGGGCTCCCCGCCGGCGTGCAGGTCGTAGAAGACCTGCGATCCGGTGTGGGCGCCCGTGGGCGGGTGCGCGGCGGGGCGGAGCAGGTCCGTGCGGACGTCCTCCCGCGGGAAGGCGTACTGCGGTACGGGCAGGTGGGGCTCCCAGACGAGGACCGGGTGCCGGCTGTCGACGACGGTGACATCGCCCTTGCGGCCGCGCACCCAGCGCTCGCTGGGCTCCCACAGGAGGCCCTCAGGGGTGGTGCGCACGGATGAGGCGGCGGGGTGGGTGGTCATGGCCGGGGCTCCCTCCGGATGTCCGGTACCCCTCCACCGTCCCACCATCGGGCGGCCCGGACCTTCGGCGGGCGCTCAGTGCGCCGCGTCCAGCCGGGCCCGCTGCTCCTGCGTCAGTTCCAGGTCCACCGCGGCCAGGTTCTCCTCCAGCTGGGCCACCGACGACACCCCGGCCAGAGGGACGACGGGCAGCGCGCCGCCGATCTGCCAGGCGAGCACGACCTGGTTGACGGTCGCGCCGGTCTCCCGGGCCACCTCGTGCAGGGCCTTCAGGCGGGCCGGGGCGCCCGGGTGGTCGTAGTCCGAGGGCAGTCGCTCCGGGCGGGTGTAGGCGCCCTTGAGCAGCGGTGAGTAGGCAACCAGGGTGAGCCCCGGCTCCTCCCGCAGGTAGCCGAGGAGGTCCGGGCCGGCGTGGCCCAGGCTGCCGTCGGGGAAGAGGTCCGTGGGCACGTCCGTGCGCGGCCGCAGGTGGCTGTGGGAGTACTGGAGCACCTCGTAGCCGGGCAGCCCGGCGGCCGCCGCGAGGGCGCGGGCCCGCTCCACGCGCCAGACGGCGTGGTTGCTCACCCCGAGCAGACCCACCGTGCCCTCGGCGACCAGGGCGGCGAAACCCTCGACGGTCTCGCGCAGGGGCACCCCCGGGTCCTCGATGTGCGCGTACAGCAGGTCCAGCTTCTCGATGCCGAGCCGCTCACGGCTGCGCTCCGCCGACTCGCGGATCACCTTCGCCGACAGGCCCTCGCGGTTGTCGATGTAGCTCGTGCCCGGGGCCAGGGGCCGGGCGCCCAGCTTGGTCGCGAAGACCACCTCGTCACCGATGCCGCGGCTGCGCCGCCACCGGCCGAGGAGTTGCTCGCTCTGCCCGCCCTGCCCGCCGTCGGTCCAGAAGGCGTAGTTGTCGGACGTGTCGACGAAGCTGCCGCCCGCCTCGACGTAGCGGTCGAGGATGGCGAAGGACGTCTTCTCGTCCGTCACCGAGCCGAACAGCATCGCGCCGAGCGCGAGCACGCTCACCTCGCGGCGGGTCTGCGGATCCGTGCCGATCGTGCGGTACTTCATGGCTGTTCCCTCCCCTGCGCACTCCGTTGTCGGGGTGCTCGAAGGGAGTCTTCAGCTTGAAGTGCGCTCCAGGTCAAGGGGCGGTCAAAGGAGCGGCGCGGTTCGTCCGGAGGCCGCTGCGCGCCTTGACGCGGGCGGGAACTATGCCCCAGAGTTGTACATATACACCGTAAACATACGGTACCGCCGAGCGCACGCAGGATGTCCCCCATGGCGCGCAATGGGCCGGTGACGGCCGATCCTCCCGGGGCGGATACCCGCCCTGAGTCGAGCACGCCCGCCGGAGCCCCCTGGGCGCCGTCGACCGTCCTGGTGACCGGCGGCGCCGGCTTCATCGGCAGCCACACCTGCGTCGAACTCCTCGACCACGGCTACGAGGTGATCGTGGTCGACGACTACTCCAACAGCTCCCCGCAGGTCTTCTCCCGGGTGGAGCGGATCGCGGGCCGCTTCGTCGGTGCCGTCTACGAGCTGGACATCCGGGACCGACGCGCCCTGTCGGCCGTCTTCGACCGGCACTCCGTGGACGCCGTCGTGCACTTCGCCGCGTACAAGACGGCGGAGCGGTCGACCCGGCTGCCCGTGCACTACTACGACACCAACGTCGGCGGCACCACGTCCCTGCTGCGGACCATGCACGACCACGGGGTGCACCACCTCGTGTACCCCTCGTCCTGCTCGGTCTACGGCGACGCCGGGCCCGGGCCGCTCGCCGAGACGACTCCCGCCCGGCCCACCACGCCCTACGCGTCCTCGAAGTGGATCTGCGAGCAGATCCTCGCGGACGTGTGCCGCCGCTGCCCCGAGTGCACCGTGCTGTGCCTGCGCTACTCCACCCCGGCCGGGGCCCACCCCAGCGGGCTGCTCGGCGAGGACCCGCGGGAGACACCTGACACCCTGATGTCGTACGTCGCCCAGGTGGCCGACGGCAGACGCGGACGGCTGCGTGTCTACGGCGACGACTACCCCACCCGCGACGGCACCGCGGTCCGGGACTACCTCCACGTCATGGACGCCGTCGAGGCGCACCGCGTGGCGCTCGACCACCTCACGGACGGGCCCGGCATGCGCGTGTTCAACATCGGCGCCGGCCAGGGCAGCACGGTGCTCGACGTCATCACCGCGTTCTCCGGGGCGAGCGGCCGCACCATCCCCTACGACGTCCTGCCCCGCCGCCCGGGCGACGTCCCCGCCCTCGTCACCGACCCGACCGCCGTGACGCACGCCTGGGGCTGGCGGCCCACCCGGAGCCTCGCCGACGTGTGCCGGGACGCCTGGCACTTCCAGCGGCTCAACCCGTACGGCTACGCGGACCGTGCGCCGCAGCCGGACCGGACCGACTAGGACCCGGCCCCATGCCGCCCCCGGCCTTCCGCACGGCACGCAGAGCGGGGTCCCTCCCTGGAGCGGGACGGCCAGGGCCTCCGCCCGCCCGCCGGTCGGGCGGAGTGAGCGTGCGCGCCGGAAGGCTCGCCCCGCGGCACGCCCACGACCGGCTGATGACAGCCCTGCTCCTCCTGGTCGGCACGCTGACCGTCCTCTACATGACCGTCCCGGACCTGCGCACACCGCTGTGGGCCGTCATCGGAATGGCGAGCGCCGGAGCCGTGATCTGCGGCGTGCGCCTGCACCGCCCCGCACACCGCTGGCCCTGGTGGGTGCTCGCCGCCGGCCTGCTGGCCTTCGCCGCGGGCGACACCTACTACAACGTGCAGGAGGCGTACTTCGCCGCGTCCAACCCCTTCCCGTCCCCGGCGGACGCCTGCTACCTGGTGGTCTACCCCCTCTTCGCCGCGGGGCTGTTCGGTCTGGTGCGGCACCGCTGGGTGGGCCGCGACCTGCCCAGCATGCTCGACGCCCTGATCATCACCACCGGCCTCGGGTTGGCGGTCTGGGTCTACCTGGTGCAGCCACTGACCCGGCTGGAGGGTCTGACCTGGCAGGAGCGCGCGATCAGCATCGCCTATCCGCTCGGGGACGTGCTCGTGCTGGCGCTCCTGGTCCGGCTGCTCTCCCCCAGCCCCGTCTCCGGCGCCAACCGCGCCGTACGCCTGCTCGTGCTGGGCACCCTCACGCTGCTCTGCTTCGACATCGCCTACGGCATCCTCCAGCTCAACGGCACCTGGCAGGCGGGCACGCTCCTCGACTCCGGCTGGATCGTCTTCTACACGGCATGGGGGCTGGCCGCGCTGCATCCCGCCATGGCGGACCTCACGGCCTCGGAGTCCCCGCCGCGCTCCCTGCTGCCCCCCTGGCGCCGGCTGCTGCTGCTCGCGGCGGTCACGCTGGTGCCGCCCGCGATCCTCATCCACGAGGAGGCCCTGGGCCGGGTGCGCGACGCGACGGCGCTGGCCGCGTTCTCCGGCGTGCTGTTCCTGCTGGTGATCCTGCGGCTCGCGGTGATGGTCATGGCGTACCGCGAGGCGGTGGCCCGGGAACAGGCCCTGCGTACCGCCGCAGCGGCGCTCGTGGCGGCGTTCTGGCCCGACGAGATCGCGCGGACCTGTGAGGCGGCGGTCGCCGGCCTGGTCGGCATGAAGGTCCGGCACGCGACCATGCTCCTGTCGGCCCAGGACGCCCGCGACCTGTACGCCCGCCTGGCGAGCCACCCCGGCTGGAGCGACGGCGGGCCCGGCCCCGGCCGGGACGGGGCCGCCCGGGCCGGGCCCGCCGAGCCCGTCCGGCCGCGCGCCTTCATGGTCCCCACCGCCCTGTGCGGGCCGGTCGTCGCCGCCCGGCTCGGTGGACTGCCCACCGCCCTGGTCTGCCCCATGGTCCAGCCCGACCGCCCGGCGGGCGGCGAACTGCCGGGCGTGCTGCTGGCGGCCGGTCCCGAGCAGTACCTCAACGAGATGCGCGGTTCGCTGGAGATCCTCGCCTCGCACGCCGGGCTGGCGACGGAACGCGTCGCGCTGCGGCAGGAGGTCGTCCGCAAGGAGAGCGAGGCGTACTTCCGCACCCTCGTGCACAATGCCTCGGACGTCATTCTCATCGTCGACGAGGACATGGCCGTCCGGTACGCCAGCCCGTCCTCCCGGGCCGTGTTCGGCAGCTCCGAGCTGACCGGCGCCCAGCTGACGGACCTGGTGGACTCCGGGGAGCGCGACCGGGTGGTGCGCACCCTCACGGCACTGCGGAACACCGGCCGGCAGGAGGCGCACGACCACTGGTGGGTGGCACGCGGCAGCAGACGGATCGAGGTGGAGGTGCGCTGCCGCGACCTGCGGCAGGACCCCACGGTCGGCGGCCTGGTCGTCACGCTCCGGGACGTCACCGAGCAGCGCCAGCTGGAGCACGAACTCACCCAGCGGGCCTTCCACGACTCGCTGACGGGTCTGCCCAACCGGACCCTGTTGCTGGAGCGCACGGAACGGGCCCTGCTCCGCGGCCGCCGGGAGTCGACCGTCACCTGTCTGCTCTTCGTCGACCTCGACGATTTCAAGATCGTCAACGACACCCTGGGCCATGCGGTCGGCGACAGTCTGCTGCGCTCCGTCGCGGAGCGCCTGTCGGCGGCCCTCCGCCGTACCGACACCGCCGCCCGGCTCGGCGGGGACGAGTTCGCCGTGCTGATGGAGGACGCCCGCGAGCCCCTGGACGCCGAGCTGCTGGCCGCGCAGCTGATCCAGACCCTGGGCAGGCCGTTCCAGCTCGTCGACGAGTCGGTGCGGGTCTCGGCCAGCGTGGGCGTCGCCACGGCCCGGGACAGCACCGACGCCCAGGAGCTGCTGGCCCTCGCCGACCTGGCGCTGTACGCGGCCAAGGCCGCCGGGAAGCGCCAGTGGCGCCGTTTCCAGCCCCAGCAGCGCGTGCGCATGGTGGAGCGGCACGACCTCAGGGCGCGGCTGGACAACGCGGTCGCCCGCCAGGAGTTCGACCTGCGGTACCAGCCGGTCGTGGACATCGCCGCGGACGAGGTGGTGGGTTTTGAGGCACTGGCGCGCTGGCCGCGGCTGCATCGCGAGCCGGTCTCACCGGCCCAGTTCATCCCGCTCGCCGAGGAGACCGGGCACATATCGGCGCTGGGCGCCTGGGTGCTGCACAGCGCCACGGCCGACATGGCCCGGCTGCAGCACCGCATCGCGGGGCTCGCGCCGCCGTACCTCAGCGTCAACGTCTCCGCCCGGCAGTGGCACGACACGGATTTCCTGGACCAGGTGTGCCGCGCCCTCGACAGCGGCGGACTGGCCCCGGGCACGCTGCAGCTGGAGCTCACCGAGTCGGTGCTCATGCGGCGCACCGAGCAGATCGACATGCTCCTGCGGGCGCTGAAGGACCGCGGCGTGCGCATCGCCGTCGACGACTTCGGCACCGGCTACTCTTCGCTGCGCTACCTGCGGGACTTCCCGATCGACGTCCTGAAGATCGACAAGTCGTTCATCGACGACATCCCGGCCGACCCCCGGCAGATCGCTCTCGTCGAGGGCATCGTCCACCTCGCCGACACACTGGGGCTGGAGGTGATCGCCGAGGGCATCGAGGCCCCGGCGCAGCGGGACCTGCTGGAGAGCATCGGCTGCCGGTACGGCCAGGGGTATCTCTTCGCCCGGCCGATGACGGTGGAGCAGAGCGAGGCCGTGCTGCGGCAGCAGAACGCCGTACTGCGGGAGCGGAACGGCGACCGGTCCGCACCGGGCGCCTGAACGGGGCGGAGCCCCCTCCTCCTCTTCAGCGTCTTCGGCGTCGCCTCGAGACGATCAGCGCCGCCTCGCGACGGCCGGGGCACGGCGGCTCGGGCCCCGTGGCGACGACAGGCCGAACGCCGTCTCCACCAGGGCGATGTGGCTGAACGCCTTGGGCGCGTTGCCCAGTTGCCGTCCGGCGTCCGGGTCCCACTGCTCGGCGAGCAGCCCCACGTCGTTGCGGACGGCGAGGACGCGTTCGAAGGCCTCGCGGGCCTGCTGCGGATGTCCGGTCGCGGCGAGAGCGTCGGCGTACCACAGGGAGCACGACACGAACGTGCCCTCGTGGCCGTCCATGCCGTCCACGGCGGCCGCCGCGGGACCGGTCGGCCCGTACCGGCGTACGAACCCCCCGTGCCCGAGACCGCGCATGGCGCGGACGGTGCCGCGGACCCGTTCGTCCCGGGCCGGGAGGAAACCGAGCCGGGGGATGAGCAGCGCCGAGGCGTCCAGGCCCGGCGAGCCGTACGACTGCACGAAGGATCCCTGGGCGGCGTCCCAGCCCTCCCGGCAGACCTGCCGGTGCACCTCCTCCCGCATGGCCCGCCATTCGCCGGAGGAGCCGTTGCGGCCGAGCAGTTCGCCCATGCGCACGGCGCGGTCGGCGGCCACCCAGGCCATCACCTTGGAGTGCACGAACTGCCGCCGCGGGCCCCGTACCTGCCACAGGCCGAGGTCGGGCTCGCGCCAGTGCCGGTGCAGGAACCCCATGAGCGACTCGACCAGGTCCCACACATGGGCCGGCATCGCGATCCCCGCCCGCAGTGAGTGCCAGAGCGTGTCCATGACCTCGCCGTACACGTCCAGCTGGAAGGAGCGCACGCCGGAGGTCCCGAACCGCACCGGCCGGGAGCCCTCGTAGCCCGGCAGCCAGGGTGCCTCGGTCTCCGGCAGCAGCCGCTGCCCCTTGACCCCGTACACGGTCTGGAGGTCGGCGGGGTCACCCGCGATGGCCCGCACCAGCCAGTCCAGCCAGGCCGTGGCCTCCTCCCGGTAACCGCTGCGCAGCAGGCACGACAGGGTTCGCGTGGAGTCGCGGAGCCAGCAGAACCGGTAGTCCCAGTTGCGTTCCCCTCCGATGGTTCCGGGCAGTGAGGTGGTCGGCGCGGCGACGATGCCGCCCGTGGGGGCGTAGGTGAGCGCCTTGAGCGTGATGAGGGAGCGGACCACGGCCTCCCGCCACGGTCCCTCGTAGCGGCACTGGCCGCTCCAGCGCCGCCAGAAGTCGACGGCCTCCTTGAGCGCGGTCTCGGCCGGGACGGACAGCGGCTCGGGCGGGGCGGGCCGGTGGGAGGGCGACCACACGAGCGTCAGCGCCAGACGCCGGCCCGCCGGGACGGTGAAGTACCGGACCGTGGCCTCCTCGCCGCCCTCCACTCGCTCCGGAGCCTCGCCGCCCAGCCACACGGCGTCCGGACCCGCGACCGCGACGGTGCAGTGGTCGATCTCGCGGACCCACGGCACGACCCGGCCCTGGTGGAACCGCAGCCGCAGCTCGCTGCGCACCCGCACGGTCCCCGCCAGGCCCTCGACGACCCGCACCAGACACGGCAGCCCCGCGCGCGGCGGCATGAAATCCGTGACACGCACGGCACCGGCGGGGGTCTCCCACACGGACTCCAGCACCAGCGTGTCGGGGCGGTACGCCCGCCGGGTGCAGGGGCCGCCGGAGTCCGGCGCGATCCGCCAGAAGCCGTTGTCCTCGGCGCCCAGCAGGGCGGCCATGCAGGCCGGGGAGTCGAAGCGCGGCAGACACAGCCAGTCGATGGCCCCGTCCCGGCCGACCATGGCCGCGGTCTCGAGGTCACTGAGGAGGGCGTAGTCCTCGATGGGCGTATTCATGACCGGGCGAGCTTTCTCTCCCTGCCGTCTCGTTTACGACGTATACATACATCGTCACCCCAGCGGTGACCGCCCGTCAACCCGGTGGACATCACTTGACGAGTCCGGCATATCGACACAAGATGCTTGTATACGTCGTAAACATACGGCGAGTCGCCCGATGGCGACGGAGGTGAGCGCACATGGTGTCCATGCCGACCGTGCCGTCACCCAGCCCGGTGAAACGAGGTCCCGCCGCATTGGGTGCGATCCCCTCGTGCCTCAGGCGCCCGGCAGTGGAGGTGGAGATCGTCATCCCCGCTGTCAACGAGGAGCGGCGCCTGCCCCGCACCATCGCGGTGACGGTGGACTACCTCAGAGGACAGCCCTGGTCGTCCGCGGTCGTCGTCGTCGACAACGACAGCGTGGACTGCACGATCGACGTGCCGGAGCGCTACGACAACCCCGTGACCCCGGTCCATGTGATCGGCTGCAGCGAACACGGCAAGGGCGCCGCCGTCCGCCGTGGCCTGGTCACCTCGGCGGCCCGCTTCATCGGCTTCGTCGACGCCGACAACGCGACGCCCATCGAGACGCTCGACAAGGCGCTCCCGCTGCTCAGGAACGGGTACGCGGCGGTGATCGCCTCCCGGCACGTCGACGGCTCCCACTGCGAGGTCGAGTCGGCGCTGCGCCGATGCGGCGGCTGGACCTTCCGCAGGCTCGCCCGCATCGCGCTGCCGGACATCGCGGACACCCAGTGCGGCTTCAAGTTCTTCGACGGGCCGCTCGTCCGGCGCGTGGCGGCGGACTGCCAGGTGAACGGGTTCGCCTTCGACGTCGAGCTGCTCGCCCGGCTCGTGCGGTCCGGCGGCAGAGTCGCCGAGGTGCCGGTCGACTGGTCGGACATGCCCGGATCGACGTTCTCGGCCCGCCGGGACGGCCTGCGTTCCATGGCGGACGTGCTTCGTATCTCTCTCGCGCGGTGACTGTTGATGTCTGCTCTTGAGCACATTGCTCGCACGAACATCCTGGTCCTGAACTGGCGTGACCCGGCACATCCCCAGGCCGGGGGCGCGGAGGCCTACGCTTACGAGATCGCGCGACGGCTGGCCCGCGCGGGCGCGCGCGTGACCTTCTTCGCCGCCCGCTTCCCCGGCTCACCGAAGAGCGAGTCGGCCGACGGCGTTCGCGTCCTGCGGGGCGGGGGCACGTTCGGCGTCTACCCCGCCGCTGCCGCCCACCTGCTGAGGAACCGTCACACCTACGACGCCATCGTCGACTTCCAGAACGGCATCCCCTTCTTCTCACCGCTGTTCACGCCCCGCTGGACCGCGGACATCTGCGTGATCCACCACATCCACCAGAAGCAGTTCGACCTGTTCTTCCCATGGCCCGTGAACAGCGTCGGGCGACTCCTCGAGAAGCAGATCAGCCGCTGGGTCTACCGCGGGCGCGCGATCGTCGCCGTGTCCCCCTCCACCCGCCAGGGCGTGCGCGCGGAACTGGGCTTCACGAACCCCATCTACCTCGTGCCCAACGGCAGCCCCAGGCCGCACCCGACGCGCGTCGCCCGCGCCGAGACGCCGACGATCACCGTGGTCAGCCGCATGACACCGCAGAAGCGGGTGGATCTGCTGCTCCGGGCCCTCCCCGAGCTCCGGCGGCGCTGGCCCGACCTGCGCATCGACCTCGCCGGTGACGGCACCGAACTGCCGAAGCTGCGCACGCTCGCCTCCGCACTCGGTCTCGACAGGGCCGTCGAATTCCACGGCCATGTCAGCGAGGAGCGGAAACGGGTGCTGCTCGGCCGGGCGTGGCTCACCGTCGTGCCCTCCGTCGCCGAGGGCTGGGGCCTGACCGTCATCGAGGCGAACTCCATGGGAACGCCCGCGCTCGCCTTCGACGTTCCCGGCCTGCGTGACGCCGTCCAGCACGGGTACAACGGCTGGCTGATCCCCACCGAGTCGGCCTTGACCGAGGGAATCGCCACGGCGCTCACCGAACTGGGCGATGCCGGCATCCGCGAGCGGACGGCGCGGCGCTGCGTCGCCTGGAGCTCGCGGTTCTCCTGGGACGACAGCGCCGACCGGCTCGCCCGGGTGGTGCTGGAGGAGTCCCGGCGCGTCCGCCGGCACCGCCGATCCCGCCGCCGCACCAGTGATCTCACGGTCTTCACGCAGTTCCGCGCCCGCGACGGCGACGACGTCGAGCGCGTCCTGAGGTCCCTCCTGCGGGAGACCGACCGGTGGGACCGGCGCGGAGACACCTTCCAGGTGATGCTGGACGGCTGCGACGAACTGCGTGCGTTCCAGGCGCTGCGGCGGCTGGGCGTCGAGGAGGCCGTCGTCCGGCTGGCACACCGGCGGGAACAACTCGTACGCCCCGATACGAGCGACGTGGACGCGGCGTGGGCGGCACCGACACCGACCGGCCCCGGGCCGGGCACCCTGGATCGGCGGGATCCCGCATGACCGCCCTGCGCACGGCGACGACGCACCGGCCGACGGCACGCCCCGACGTGGCGACGGCGGCGCACGGCGCGCGCTGGATCACCGCGTCGGTCGTGGTCGTCGGCGTCGTGAACTACGGGTACGCGCTGCTCCTGACGAGGTTGCTGGACGTCGGTTCGTACGCGGTGTTCGCGGCCGGCGCGGGGCTGCTGCTGAGCGCGGTGACCGTGGCGAGGGTGACGATCCCCTGGGTGCTGGCGCAGGCGCTGGCCCGCGCGGGGTCGGACGCGGAGCGCAGCGACGCCACCCGGTTCGCGATCATCACCAGCACGGGAGCGGGCTTCGTCGCCGCCGGCATCGTCGCGGGCGTGGCCATCGGGTTCGCCGGCCCCGCGACCACGCTGGCGCTGGCCCTGACCACGTTCTGCTGCTACGTGACGTCGGTGCCCGTCGGCCGGCTCCAGGGCGAGGAGCGCATGCGGACGCTGTCTCTGCTGGGTGTGGCCGAAGTCGTGCTGAAGACGATGATCGGCGTGGCCCTGGTGCTGGTCCTCGGGCTGAGCGACACCGGAGCGCTGGCGGCCTTCGGGGTGGCCCTGCTGCCGTTCCTGCTGTGGTGGCCGGCACTGCGGCGAGGCGCCGGGCGGGCCTGGCAGAGCGCCTCGGCCAACCGGGACCTGTGGCGCCGCGCGTTCGGCATCGCGCGAGTGCAGGGGCTGGTCGCGCTGATGGTCGCGATCGACGTGGTCCTGGTGACCGTGCTGCCCGCCGACCGGGCCGCCGCCGCGAGCTACCAGTCGAGCGTCACGCTGTCGCGGGTGCCGCTGTTCGTGGCCTCCGCGGTGTCCATAGCGTTCTTCCCGGCGCTGTCCCGGCGGTTGGTCGACAGCTCGCTCAGCGCCAGCGCCGTGCGGATGTACGTCATCGCCTCCCTGCCGCTCGCCGTCACCGTCGCCACCGCGCCGGCCGCGGTGCTGACCACGATCTTCCCCGCCGGTTACAGCATGATGAGCGCCCTGATCGCCTTCACGGCGATCACGGGCTTCGCTCTCGGCACGATCAACCTCATCGTCACCTTCTTCCAGGCCGCGGACGACTACGCCTGTGCGCGCCACCAGGTCGTCGGCCTGGTGGGCTACACCCTCAGCCTCCTGGCGGGCTGGCAGATCGGCGGCGTGCGCGGCATGGCGATCGGCGGAGCGGTGGGCGGCGTCGGAGCGCTCGCCCTCCTGGTCCACCGGCTCGTCCGCAGCCGGGGGACGGCACCCCTCAGCCGGATGCCCCTCCTGGAACCGCTGCTGCTCGCGGGAGTGCTGGTGCTGCTGCACCCGTATCCACTGGCGTGGCTGATCGCCGCGACGGTCATCGGCCTGCGCACCGTGGAGCGCTTCCTGCGCCGCACCAACGCCCACGGCCCGGCGGAGGAGCCGCCTGTGGAGTTGACCACCCACCAGTCAGGAACAGCCATGATCCACGCATCGGCGGAACATTCGAAGGTCCGCACCAGCGGTACCGAAGTGCGGCCCGGCCGCCTCCTCGTGGACGCCGTCTGGCGCGAAACGCCGCGGCCGGCCGGCGATGCCGCACTGCGGCGCGCGCTGCCGCTCGCGCGCGACAACCAGGTGGAGGGCCGCCTCGCGCGGGCCTACCCCCGGCAGTTGGCGGACGTCGTGGCCGAGGTGGACACCGCGAACGAGCTGTTCCGGGAGAACCTGGGCGAGGTCACCGACCGCCTGCGCGCCGCCGGCATCCCCACGGTGCTCATCAAACGGGGCCGGGAGAACGGCCACGCGTGCGGCGACTTCGATCTCGTGGTGCCGGACGGGCGCTGGCAGGCCGCGTGCGACGTCCTCCAGGGCTGGTACGTCGACCGTTCGACGTACTGGCTGGAGCGGTCCACGAAGGTGCTGCTGGAACCGCGGCGCGGCCCCTCGGTCCATCTGCACACCGGCGTGTCGTGGTTCGGTGTGCCCGTGATGTCCACCCGCCGGCTCTTCGATCGGGCCTGTCCCGACGCAGGCGCCTGGCTGGCGCCCCATCCGGCGGACGAACTGCGCATCTGGCTGGCTCACGGCCTGTTCCAGAATCTCTCCCTCGACCTGTCGGAGCTGGTCGCGCTGCGGGACCTGCTCCTGCCGGACCTCGTGGAGGACGCGCGGCGGGAGGCGGCGCGCGAGGGATGGCTCACCGGCTGTGCCCGGGCACTCGTCGTCGCGGACGAGGCGATAGGCGAGCTGGACCGCGGGACGCTGATCAGGCTTCCGGTACCGCTCCCGGCCACCGCGTCCCTCCGCGTGGGCGCCGAGCACGCGCTCCACCTCCTGCGGAACGGACGCACGACCGTCGCGGCGCGAGAGGCTGCCCTGCGGGTGCCGCTCGTGGTCGCCAAGAGCCGGGGGAGGTTCGCCTGATGAAGCGTCGCACCCTGCTGGTCTGTGTGTCCGGTCCGGACGGCGCCGGGAAGTCGTCCCTGGCCGGACGTGTGGCGACGAGCCTGCGCGGTCACGGGTACGCCGTGGCGACCCCGTACTGCTACGGCTGTGTCATCTGCCGGCGCCTGCCCGAGCGGCTGCGGTCGCGGTACACCGCCTCCCCCGCGCCGCGCCGGTCGTTCACCTCGGCTGCCGGCACGCTGGTCGGCCGGCTGCACGGCTGGCTGGACGCGGCGGAACTCGCCGTCCGCCTCGCGCAGGCCACCGCGCGGGCACGTCTCACGGGCCGGGGACGGCCCAGCGCGGTGGTGACCGATCGCGGCCCGCTCGACGCTCTCGTCAAGTTCGACCCCGTGCCCCACTCGGCGCTGGCGGCCGTCCTCACCCGGCTGTCGAGGTTCTGTCACGTCACCCTGCTCCTCGACGCGGAGCCTGAGGTACTCGCGGAACGCGACGGCGTGTTCGCGATCGGTCCGCTGGCGGACCTCCGGGACCGCTACCGGCGCTGGGCCTCGCGGCCGCCTGACGCGGACGTGGTGGACGCCGCCGCCCCGCCCGCCACGGTCGCCGCCGAGGCCATGCGGCGGGTGCTGGCGCGGCAGCGCACGCCGGAGAGCACGGCCGAACCGCCCGGCGACTCGGCCGACGGCAGGAAGCACGTGGTGATCTCCACCTTCGACGACCTCCACAACCCGCACTACCGCGGCGGCGGCGCGTTGCTCGTCTACAAGGTCGCCCGCCGCCTCGCCGAGACCCACCGGGTCACGGTCATCACGGTGGCGGCGCACGGCGGCAGCGAGACCCGCGACGGTGTGCGGTACCGCCGGATCCCGCTGGGCTGGGCCGGACCGCGCTTCGGGCAACTCCTCTATCACGCGGTGCTGCCGCTCATGGCGCGCCGGCTGTCGCACGACCTGTGGCTGGAGAGCTTCACGCCGCCTTTCTCCACGAGTTTCCTCCCGCTGTACTCCCGGAGCCGGGTGGTGGGACTCGCCCAGTCGCTCAGCGGTGCCGCCATGTCACGCAAGTACCACCTTCCGTTCTTCCTGGTCGAGCGGTTCGGCCTGCGGTTCTACGAGGACGTCGTCGTCCTCAACGAGGCGGACGGCGCCACCGTCCGCCGGCATTCCCCCCGGACGGTCACCCACCTGATCCCCAACGGCATCGAGCGGCCGCCCGTCAGGCCGGAGCGGATCGGCGACGGCGACTACATCGCCTTCCTGGGGCGCGTGGACGTCTGGACCAAGGGGCTGGACCTCCTCCTCGCCGCCCACGCCGGGGGCTCGCCGCCGATGCCCCTGCTGCTGGCCGGTGCGGGCGCCCCCGGCGAGGAGGCCAAGCTCGTCGGACTGCTCAGCGCGACGGGCGCCGAGGCCCGCTGGATCGGTGAGGTGACGGGCTCCGACAAGCACCGGTTCCTGGAGGGCTGCGCCTTCACCGTGCTGCCCTCGCGCGGCGAGGCGTTCGGCATCGTGGCGCTGGAGAGCATGGCGTACGGCAAGCCGGTGGTGCACTTCGATCTGCCCACCCTGCGGTGGATGGACGGCGGCGGGAATGTCCCCGTCCCCGCCTTCGACGTGGACGCCCTGGCACGGCAGTTGTGCGCTCTCGCGAGGGACGAGGAGAGGCGCCGGCGGCTGGGGCGCCTGGCGTACGAGGCCGCGCAGTGGTTCTCGTGGGAGCGCACGGCCGGTCAGTACCTCACCCTCGTCCAGCGGCTGCTGGACGCCCCCGGTCCGCCCAGGAGTACGGCCGAGGCGACCCCGCGGGAAGCGGAACGAGAGGAGGCGGCGTCATGAGGGCCGATCCACTCACCGCCGTGATCGAGGCGGGCACACCACTGGTCGTGCTCTCCCCGCATCTGGACGACGCGGTCCTGTCCTGCGGTGCGCTGATGACGCACGCGATGGGGCGCACACAGGTGCGGGTGGTGACCTTCTTCACGGAGTCCGGCGCCCCGCCCTACACGTTCTCGGGGCGGCAGTACCTGCGGCAGGTCGGACAGCCCGACGCCGAGCGCCTGTACCGGCGGCGGCGTGCCGAGGACCGGGAAGTCCTCGCTCGGCTCGGCGCGGCCTGGCTGCACCTCGGGCTGGTCGACGGTCTGTTCCGGCGCAAGTCCGGGGCGCCGGGCCGGAGCCCGGGCCGGGTGCGCCGGGTGCTGCCCGAGGTGGCGCACGTCTATCCGACGTACCGGCTGCACATCGCCACGGGCCGGGTCTCCCGGCACGACGCCCGCACCCTGGGCCGCATGCTGGCGCTGCTCCAGGAGCTGGCGGCCCCGCCGCGTCCGGTCCTGCTGGCGCCCTGCGGAGTGGGCGGACACGTGGACCACGTGCTGGTGCGGACCGCCGCCGAACTCAGCGGTGAACCGGTGATCTACTACAGCGACTTCCCCTACAACCAGCGGCACCGCCTCGACCCGGGCTTCGTCGACCGGGCCTCCCTGATCGAGGTCGAGTGGTCGCGGGAGCTCGCCGCCAAGTCGGCGCTGGTGCGCGGCTACGGCTCGCAGGCCCGGGCGCTCTTCCCCGGTGGCCGCATCCCGATGGTGCCGGAGACCTATCTGCTCGCCGACGGCGAGCGGGCGAACGGCCGACCGAACGGGGGCGCGCCATGGCTGTCATGAGCAGGGCTCTGCCGATGTCGGTGGCGTGGCTGCGCGCGGTACCGCTCTGGGCGGTGGCCGGCGCCGGCGGCCTCCTCACCGTGGTGGTCCGGCTGATCGGCTGGGGCCAGGGGCCGGACGTCTTCGGCGACGAGGTCTTCTACTGGCGATTCGGCCACTCCGTGGCCCACGGGGGCTTCCCCCGGGACCACGGGGGCACGTTCTGGCTCCACCCGCCCGGCTTCTTCTACATCGAGGGCGGCTGGGAGCGGCTGTTCGGCGCGCCGGCGGACGTCGTCTCCGGGGTGTACCAGATGCGTTCCCTGAACGCCGTGCTCGCCGGCCTCACCGCCGTGGCACTGGTACTTCTGATGGTCCGCGTCACCAAGTCCACGACGGTCGCCGTCGCCGTGGCCACGGTCTTCGCCTTCGACCCGTACATCCTGCGGATCAACCAGCGGGTGCTCATCGAGACGTCGACGATGCTCTGGGTGGTGCTGGGCTTCCTGGTGCTGCTGCCGTTGGCCCAGCGGGCCACGGGGATCAGGTGGCGCCGGCGGGCCGCCGCCGCCGGGCTGCTGTTCGGCGTCGGCATCCTGACGAAGGACGTGGCGGCCCTCATCACCGTGGTGCCCCTGATCGTCGCGGCGCGATTCGTCTGGCCGAAGCGGCGGTCGGTGCCGTTGTTCACCGCCGCGATGGCGACCGTCCCGTACGCGATCTACGTCGGCGTCGTGGCATGGGCGGGCCACTTCGACGACCTGTGGGGGAACAAGACCCACGGCATCAGACGGCTGCTGGGCATGGCACAGGAGACCGGCTTCAACTCCGCGAAGACGCCGTCCCTCAACCAGCGCCTCACCGAGGAGCTGTCGAACTTCGGCAGCACCTACGCGCTCCTCGCCCTGGCCGTCGTGGCCGTGGTGCCGTTCCTGCGTCGCGGCAGTCCGCCGCAGCGCCTGCTGGGCCTGTGGTACGTGTCGGCGGCCATCGCCCTCGCCTACGCCGTGGTCAAGGGCACGCTGGAGGAACAGCAGCTGTACCTGCTGATCGTGCCGACGATCGTGATCGTGGCGATGAGGGCCCACCTGCTGTGGGAGCGGCGGGTCGAGCGCCGGCGCCGCGGCCCCGTCTCGCGCGTCGCGACGGTCTCCCTGCTGGCGCTGACCCTGGCGTGGTCCGGGTTCACCTACGCGGGCGCCACCTCGGAGCCCGACGACGGGTACGAGCGACTGCGGCAGTACATGGTGGAGCACGTGCCCGCGGGCAGCGCGATCACGTCCATGAGCGGCTCGGCGAGCCTGCTCCTTGAGGACCGCTATCGCATGGGCAAGTGGTTCACGCCGCAGGAGCGGGCGCGGGAGCACGTGGCCTACGTCGTCGTGCCGTGGCGGATCGTCGAGCACAACATCTCCACGTTCACGCCGGGCGAGGCGCGGCAGCTCACCCAGCAGGGCGCACTGCTCTTCTCGTTCCACGGCCGCACGTACGGCACGGTCGAGCTGTACCGGGTGCCGGTGCCGCCGGCGTCGCCGGTGGACGGTCGCGATGGCTAGCCGCTCGGCACGCAGTCGCGTCCTGCTCTTCACCAGCTGTCCGTACGAGGGCGGGGCGGGAGCCGACACCCGGCTGGCCGCGTCGATCGCCGACTGCATGCCGGACCGGGACTTCCTGTGGTTCACGCGGTGGCCGTCGCGCGGATCGCGCGGGCCGACGCGCGGCAAGGGCATCCCGATCGTGTCGCGCGACGGTGCCCCCCACGTTCCGGAGCGGCTCCAGGTGGCCCTTGCCGGAGGCGTCCTCGCCCGCCGCACGGACCTGGTGCACGCGGTCCTGACGATCGGGGGGACGTACCCGTTGTTCTCCCGGCTGCGTCGGGGTCTGCTCGGTGGCGGCCCGGTCATCCACACGGTGCCCGGGGTGATGGACGCCGGTCTGCTGGAGCGGGCCCGGCCGCTCGGGACGACGGTCGCCCTGTCGGAGGCCACGGCCGGACAGCTGCGGTCGGCGGGGTTCGGCGACGTCCGGGTGATTCCGCCGACGATCCCCCTGGACCGTTGGCCGTGGCGCCCGCGGACCACCGGAAGCCCTCCCGTGGTCCTGTTCGCCGGTCACCACGACCCGCAGGGCGGCGCCCGGGAGGCCGTCACCGCGGCGGCGGAGGCCCATCGCCGAGGGGCCCGGTTCCGTCTGGTGCTGGCCATGAGGGCCCGGCCGGGGCAGGACGAGCGAGCGCTGGAGGCAGAGCTGCGCACCCTGGCGGCCCGGGAGGGGCTCCCCGAGGTCGACGTCCAGGGCCACGTCCCCGACATGCCGGGGCTGCTGGGGGCGACGGACGTCCTGCTCTTCCCCCCGCGGCAGCTGGGCGGGAAGGCGGACGTGCCGTTCGTCGTACTGGAAGCGTTGGCCACGGGACGGCCGGTGATCCTCAGCGACCTCCCCCAGTTCGCCGGGCTGGGGGACGCCGCGTCGCGCGCTCCTGTCGGGGACCGGCACCGAACGGGTGAGCTGCTGGCGCGGCTGCTCGAGCGGCCGCGCCAGTGGGAGATGCAGGCGAGGCTCGGGCGTGCCACGGTGGAGGAGTTGTTCGGCCCCGACCGTTTCCGAGCGCAGTACGAACGTTTGTACAAGGAGGCCTTGGCGTGAACCCGGCACGTCGAGACGCCGTACGGCGCGCGGTCGGCCAGACGGCGCGCTACCGGAAGCACATCGGCATCATCGCCGCCGTCCTCCTCGCCGTGGCCTGCGTCCGAGCCCCCCAGGACGACGATCGCTCGACCTACTACTTCGGCACCCTGCAGAGCTTGCCCGACAAGGCGCGCACGGAGCGGAGCATGGGCCTCCAGGTCGCCGAGATGCAGATCTCCTGGGACGAGTACGAGATCCGGGAGGGCGAGTACTCCGCCCGGTACCTGGAAAGCGTCAAACGGGAGCTGAGCCGGTTCCAGAAGGCGGGACTGCTCGTCGAGGTGAACCTCGGCCTGAACCGCGCGCCGGACTGGCTCTACGAGACGTATCCCGAAGCCGCCTACGTGAACCAGCACGGGGAACGCATCGCGGAGACCCCCAACATGGTCTTCAGCCAGACCGTGCGCGAGAAGGCACAGCGCTATGTCGACCGGCTCGACCAGGTCATCGGGCTCGAGAACTTCTGGGCCGTCCGGGTCGTGGTCAGCTCCTCCGGCGAGTTCACCTACCCCACCGGCGGCCCCGATCGCGCGAGCGGGAACACGTACTACTGGGCGTACGACAGGAACGCCCAGAGCCGGACCCCGGCGGGGCGGCCGCCCACCGTCGCCGCGAACCCGTACCCCGGCTGGAAACCGGGCCAGCGCTCCTACCAGGGGAAGGCGTTCACCGAGGCCCAGGTCCGCCGCTGGCACGACTGGTACCTGCGGGCCCTGTCCGACGTCGTGAACTGGCAGATCAGGCACTACAAGTCGCTGGGCTACAACGGCTTCCTCAAGGTCCTCGTGCCGGGCACCGGCTACTACCCGCGGCGCTTCGAACGCGCCGTCGACCAGCACCTGCGGGCGACGGCCGACTCCCGACTGGTCGCCCTCGGGGCGGGCTTCTACAACACCCTGGGCTACATCCGCGACCGCCGGAACGTGCAGATCGTGCCGACCTCCCTGGTCGACGGCACCGGAAAGCCGAAGAACAACGGCTGCTCCTCCGACGACCACCGGGTCAACGTCCTGTCCCCGTCCCCCCAGGTGCAGGCCGACTGGTCGTCGATGCGCTGGATCAGCCGCATCGCGCGGCGATACGGCTTCACCCAGTTGAACGGGGAAAGCGCCGGGATCCACGTGAGCCCCTACTACCCCGGCGTCATGGCCGACGCGGCCCACCAGATGAAGAGCTGCGGACTCCGGGGGCTGATGTGGGCGTTCGGGAAGAACCTCTACGACGGCACCCCGGGTTCCTCACTCGCGGACTACGCCACGGTGATCTCCCGCTACAACTGAGGTGATCGCGATGGACGTCACGGTCCTCCGGCCCGACGAGCTGACCGCTGCCGACATCGGCTCCTGGCGCGCCATGCAGCAGGCCGACCCGGCACTGGCCAACCCCTTCCTGTCTGCCGAGTTCACCCTGGCGGTCGGGCACCAGCGTGCGACCGCCCGGGTGGCCCGGCTCACCACGGCCGGCCCGCAGGGCGCGCGTACCGTCGGGTTCTTCCCCTTCGAACGGCATGCCCTCGGCTCCGGCAAGCCCATCGGCTCCGGGTTCTGCGACTGCCAGGGCCTGGTCCACGAGCCGGGATTCGCATGGGATCCGGTGGAGCTGCTCCGGGCGTGTGATCTCGCGGTATGGGAGTACGACCATCTCGCCGCGGGACAGACGCCCTTCGAGGCCGCGGGCACGCCCCGCGCCCGGGCCGCCTCGCCCATCATGGAGCTGAACGGCGATCACGGCGCCTACCTCGACAGCCTCCCGCGCAAGTTCCTCAAGGCCGCGCGGCAGAAGGAGCGCAAGCTGAGCCGCGAAGCGGGCCCGGTCCGTCTGGTCTTCCACGCGCCCGAGCCCCTGCTGCTGGACACCCTGATCCGCTGGAAGTCGGCCCAGCTGCGCGCGAAGGGGCGCCGGGACCTGCTGTCCCAGGAGTGGTTCCAGGCGATTCTGCGGGAGCTCCTCGACCTCCCCTCCGAGTCCTGCTCGGGCACCCTGTCCGTGCTGTACGCGGGCGAGGAGCCCGTCGCCATGCGCTACGAGTTGCGGTCGCGGCGGGTGCTCGCCGGCTGGTTCCCCGCCTACGACCAGCGGTTCGCCCGGTACTCGCCCGGGATCCTGCTGTACCTCAAGCTCGCCGAGGCGGCCGCGGAGCGGGGCATCGACCACATCGACCTGGGCAAGGGCGCCGGGACCCACAAGGACGACCTCAAGACGGCGGAACTGACCGTCACCGAGGGGTACGTCGCCCGGCGCACGCCCAAGGCGGCGCTGTGCCGGGCGCGGATGGCGTCGGGTCGCACCGCTCGTGCGGCGGTCCGCGCCAACCCGGCGGTCCACCGCGCCGCCGTCAAGGCGGCCAACGCGGTCGATCGGCTTCACTGACGGCCGCAGCCGCGTCATCGCCGGGCGCCGGTGCCTGCGGTCAGTACCCCTGGAAGCGGATCGCGCGCCTCACGGCCTTGCGCAGGCCGCGATCGGCGGCGTAGAGCGGAAGCCGCTCGCGGACGTAACGCGGGGACGAGAGGGCGTCCGTGCCGAAGCTCTCCTTGAACCTGGCGAGGGAGGGACCTTGGAGGGACCCTCCCATGTCGTACTGCCGGCAGCCCTCGGCGCACGCGTCCTCGATCGCCAGCCGCTGCAGCAGGTGGTTGGCCCGGGTCGGGTGAGCCAGTTCCCGGTTCATGGCGCCGCGCCAGAACAAGGCCTGGCCGCCGTGGCGCAGGACGACGATCGCGGCGGCGGGCTCCCCGGCGCGCCAGGCCAGCCACGTCGCGCAGGACTCCCCCAGCCGGTCGGCGACGGTCTCCAGCCGGTGCCGGGGAAAGACATGCTTCCTGCGCCACCGGGCCAGTGCCAGCGGCTCGTGCTGCTGCTTGGCCCATCGCGCGATCGACTGCTCGAACAACTCGTAGAAGACCGGGACGAGACGGCCGGTCCGGTCCACCTCGACCT
Source organism: Streptomyces olindensis (assembly GCF_040645895.1). NCBI lineage: Bacteria > Bacillati > Actinomycetota > Actinomycetes > Kitasatosporales > Streptomycetaceae > Streptomyces > Streptomyces olindensis. Next base: position 73,278 of record NZ_JBEYZD010000024.1, read on the forward strand.
CGAGTTCGGAGCGCTCGGCGCGGCGGACTCCCCGTCGCACGCCCTGGTGGAAGCGACGCTCCCAGACCGTGCCGAAGCCGCCCTCCAGGTTCAGCACGTGGACCGTGTGCGGCTCGGAGCGGAAGTCCGCGGGCGCGCTGCGCGCCCACGCCTCGTCGTCCCCGGGGCGGAACCTCACCCCGATCCGGTTGGCCGGTCGCCGCGCGAGGTCGTCGAACACCGCACGGGCCTCCGTCGATCCCACGGGTCCCGGGCACACCGGCCCCCCGATACCCCACTCCCCCGGCCACGATTCCTCCTCGCCCAGCCACGACGGGCGTTGCCGTCGGGCCACCAGGGGGAGCAGCAGCCTCCTGCCGTCCTCGAATTCGTACAGCCGGCTGGCGTCGCGGTACGGCCCCGTCGCGCAGACGCAGTCCAGCCATGCCGGGGTCTGGGTGACGCGGGTCGAGGCGTCGGCCTCGGCCAGCTCCCACCAGGTCCCGCGCGGCGCCGGGGCGGTGACCCGCACGGCTCCCGCGGGCGTGGGGATCAGGACTACGGATGTGCTCACAGCCATCTCCTGCCGACGCGGAGACCACCGGCGTCCACGCTCCGATCCTAGGGTGTTCGAACAAGGCGGGCATCTCGGGACGAGACGGCGATGCCGGGCACCCACTTACGATGTACAGGTACGCGGTAGACGTAAGGTCGCCCCAGCGAAATGCGGGCACGCGCCGACGTGAGGAGGCCACGCATGGCCAAGGAACGGGCCAGAGCCCGCGGGAAGGCCGGGGCTGCCTCCGACCCGGCCCGGCGCGCCAGCGACCGCGGGAAGTATGGCAGGCTCAGCCGGGAACGCGTCCTGACCGTCGCCCTGGAGCTGGTCGACCGCGAAGGTCTCTCCACGCTGAGCATGCGCCGCCTCGGCGCGGAGCTCGGCGTGGAGGCGATGGCGCTCTACCGGTACGCGGCCGGCAAGGACGCCCTCCTGGACGGACTGGTCGAGGCCCTCTACCTGGAACTCGAGGAACGCCTGTCCGAGGATTCCGGAACGCCGACCGCGGCCGAGGACGCCTGGCGCAGTGAGCTCCACCGCATCGCGCGCGCGACGTACGACGTCTGCCTCGCCCATCCGCAGGCGGTGCCGCTGCTCGCCACGCGCATGCTCGCCGTCCCGCTGGCCCGGCGGCCGCTCGCGGTCCTGCGCGACCACGAGCGGGTGCTCGCCCTGCTCCGCGAGGCGGGGTTCGACCAGGCCCGTGCCGCTTCCGCCTTCCGGGCGTTCACCGCCTGGCTCCTCGGTTACGTGTCCGTGGAGCTGCGCCCCATGGTGGACAACCCCGAGGAGACGGATCCCGCCTTCCGGATGGGACTGCACCGCCTGTCGCCCCAGGAACTGCCCACGCTGCGGGAGACGGCGTCCGCGCTCGCCGAGCACGGTGGGCCGGAGGGTCTGACGGCGGGGCTGGACGCCCTGCTCGACCGGTTCGCGCGGGAGTAGGGCCTCACGTCGCGAACGGCCCCTCCAACGCCGCCCATTGCAGCAGCATGATCGTCTTCGCGTCGGCGATCTCCCCGGTGCGGATCATCTCCAGGGCCCTGCGGAAGGGCAGTTCGAGGATCTCGATGTCCTCGCCCTCCTCGCCCAGGCCGCCGCCCTCGTGGGTGCGAGTCGACGGGCCGTAGGCGGCGGCGTAGAAGCTGACGCGTTCGGTGACCGAGCCGGGGCTCATGTAGACGTCGAAGACGTGCCGGACCTCGCCGATGGTGTGGCCGGTCTCCTCCACGACCTCGCGCCGGACCGCGATCTCCGGGTGCTCGTCATCGTCGTCGAGGAGGCCGCCCGGTGTCTCCACGAGCATGCCGTCGGGGTGCCCGTTGACGTAGACGGGGAAGCGGAACTGGCGGGTGAGCAGGACGGTTTCGCGTTCCGCGTCGTACAGCAGCATGGTCGCCCCGTTGCCGCGGTCGTGCGTCTCGCGTTCCTGGGTGCTCCAGGTGCCGTCGGCGTGCCGGAAGTCGAAGGTCGTGGTCCGTTCGACGTACCAGTGACTGGACAGGAGCTTGACGTCGCGCACCTTGACGCGGGGGTTGCCGGTCAGGTCCCGGCCGGTGCGGTCGAGTCCGGTGCGGCCCCTGCGGTCGGGGGTGTCGATGCCGGCCGTCATCGGGCACCGGCCGGGCGGGGGACGGAAAGCGAAGTGGTCATGCCCGCTTCTACCATCCGGGGCTGTCCGTCGCCGGACGTTTCCGGGCCGGCCGGGGTTCCCGGCGCGACGGTGTGGCGCGTCCGCGCCTGCCCGTCGCCCCGTCGGCCGGGAGACAGTGGGGGTCGGCGCCGAGCGCTTGCGGGAGTGCCCGCACGGCCGCGGCGATCCGATTCACCTCACGGGGGAGGACGTATGGAAACACGCGTGGAAACGCGCCGGAGCACGAAACACGCGGTCGTCGTCGGGGCCGGTATCGGCGGGCTGACCACCGCGCTCGCGCTCGGCCGCACCGGGTGGCGCGTGACGGTGCTGGAGCGGGCGGCGGCCATCGGGGAGATCGGCGCGGGCATCCAGCTCAGCCCCAACGGGGTGCGCGTGCTGAGCTCCCTCGGCGTGCTGGACCGGCTGCTGCCCACGACGTTCCGCCCCGAGGCGGTCGAGATGCGCCTCGGCCGCTCCGGCCGGCGCGTGTTCCGCATCGAGCTGGCCGGGACGGCCGTACGGCGGTGGGGCGCCCCCTACCTGCACGTCCACCGCGCGGACCTGCTCGACGCCCTCCTCGCCGCGACGGCCGACAGCGGCCTGGACATCACCCTGCGCACCGGGTCGGCGGTGCGGGGCTACGAGCAGGACCCGGAGCGGGTCACGGCGGTGCTCGACTCGGGCGAGCGGGTCGGCGGCAGCCTGCTCGTCGGGGCGGACGGCATCCACTCGGTGATCCGCGACCGGATGCTGGGGGCCGGCGAGCCCCGGTTCACCGGCCACGTCGCCTGGCGGGTCACCGTCCCGGTCGAACGCCTGGGGCATGACGTGCCCCCGCCGACCGCATGCCTCTGGGTGGGCGAGGGACGCCATGCGATCACCTACCGGCTCCGGGGTGGGGCGCTGGCCAATCTCGTGGCGGTGGTGGAGCGCGACGCGTGGCGGGGCGAGTCCTGGACCGAGCGCGGCACCCGGCAGGACGCCCTGGCCGATTTCGAGGGCTGGCACCCCACGGTCACCACCGTCCTGCGCGAGGCGGACGCCCATTACCGCTGGGCGCTGTTCGACCGCGAGCCCCTGGAGAACTGGACCGACGGCCGGGTCGCGCTCCTCGGTGACGCCTGCCATCCGATGCTGCCCTACCTGGCCCAGGGCGCCACCATGGCCATCGAGGACGCACAGGTCCTCGCCGACCGGCTCGAAGCACAGCGGCTCGAAACACAGGGACTCGAAGCACAGGGACTCGAACGCCCCGGCGACGTTCCGCGGGCGCTGCGCTCGTACGCCGCGATCAGGCAACCGCGCACCGCACGCGTCCAGGCCGGGTCACGCGAGAACGGCCGGCGCTTCCACCAGGACGGCCGCTTCGCCCACGTGCCTTTGTGGTTCCTCGGCACACTGGCTCCCCACGTGTACCACCGCCGCCTGGACTGGCTGTACGGGCACCGGGTGCCTTGATTCCTCGGGCATGGGAAAGGCCTCCGCGGGCGACTGCCCGCGGAGGCCTTTCCGCACCGTCGGGACGACAGGATTTGAACCTGCGACCCCTTGACCCCCAGTCAAGTGCGCTACCAAGCTGCGCCACGTCCCGGTGCGCGCCACCCGCGGTGAACCGCGTGATCGCGCGAACAGCACTTTACCCCACACCCCTGGCCGCGCCGAAAGCGGCCCGGGCGGGACAATCGGCGTATGGGCAGCACACGCGACGAGGACAGCACGGGCAACGAAAACGGCAGCGGCGGTGCGGACGGCTCGGGTCAGCCGGGAGGCGTGCGGGACCGCGACAGTGAGGGCCGGGCGCGCAACGCCCGGCCGCGGGACGGTCTCGGCCGGCCCCTGCCGTACGGCGCGGACGGCGTGCCCCGCCAGCCCGAGGGCGTCGTCCGCACCCCGGAGGAGACCGTCGCGGAGGCGCAGCGGCTGCTGGACGAGGGCAAGCCGTTCCACGCCCACGAGGTCTTCGAGGACGCGTGGAAGTCGGGGCCCGAGGAGGAGCGGGAGCTGTGGCGCGGTCTCGCCCAGCTCGCCGTGGGCCTGACGCACGCCGCCCGCGGCAATCTCACGGGCGGAGCGCGGCTGCTGCGCCGGGGCGCGAGCGCGGCCGAGACGTGGGTGTCCGGCTCCGGGCGGACCGTGCCGTACGGCATCGACGTCGGGACCGTCGCCGACTGGGCGCGGGAGCTGGCCCGGGAGGTGGAGCGGGACGGCCGGGCCGTGGACGCGGGGGCGCGGGCGCCCCGGCTTCGGGGAGCGGGCGCGGGGCGCTGAGCCGGGTCGCGGTGACGTCACGCCCCTCGCGTACGGACGCCGTGAGCGAGCCACATCTTCCCCCGAGCCCCGCCCTCCCCCACGGACGCGGTGAACCCCCGCCCCCACACGTACGGCAGACTCGGGGCGTGCGAAAGATTCATGTCATCGGTATCGGCGCGGGCGACCCCGACCAGCTCACCCTCCAGGCGGTCAAGGCACTGCGGAGCACGGACGTGTTCTTCATCCTGGACAAGGGCGAGGTGAAGGCGGACCTCACCGGGCTGCGCCGGGAGATGCTGGAGGCGCATCTGACGGAGGGGACGTACCGGGTCGTCGAGGCGCGTGACCCGGAGCGGGATCGGAGCGCCGGCGGCGCGGCCTACTCCCCCGCCGTCGGGGACTGGCGCAGTGCCCGGGCCGGCATCTACGAGCGGCTGATCGCCGAGGAGCTCGGCGAGGAGGAGACCGGCGCCTTCCTGGTCTGGGGCGACCCTTCGCTGTACGACAGCACCCTGGCGATCCTGGAGGAGGTGCTGGAGCGCGGCACCGTCGCGTTCGCGTACGACGTCGTGCCCGGCATCAGCAGCGTCTCGGCGCTCGTCGCCCGGCACCGGACGGGGCTCAACCGGGTCGCCCGGCCGGTGCAGATCACCACGGGGCGGCGGCTCGCGGAGGGCTTCCCGGAGGGCGTGGACGACGTGGTGGTGATGCTCGACGCCCACCAGGCGTTCCAGCGGTACACGGACGAGGACGTCGACATCTACTGGGGCGCCTACATCGGCACCCCGGACGAGATCCTCGTCTCCGGCCCGCTCGCCGAGGCCGCGCCCCGGATCGAGCGGTTGCGTGCCGAGGCCCGCGAGCGCAAGGGCTGGATCATGGACACGTACCTGCTGCGCCGGCATCCCCGCGACTGACACGACTGGGGCAGGCGTGACCGGGCACCCGTGCGGACGTTCTGGCATGCGCACGTAGCCCACAGGTGTGAAGGTGACGACGTGACCGTCGTGGAGGAAACCGCTCTGCCCGCCTCCCAGCCGCCGGTGCTGGACACCCGTCGCCGCAACGTCGTCTTCGTGACGATCATGCTGGGGATGCTGCTCGCGGCCCTCGACCAGACCATCGTCGGCACCGCGCTGCCGACCATCGTCTCGGACCTGGGCGGGGCGGATCACATGTCCTGGGTGGTCACCTCGTACCTCCTCGCGGAGACCGTGTCGACCGTGCTGGTCGGCAAGTTCGGCGACCTGTTCGGCCGCAAGGTGGTCTTCCAGGTCTCGGCGGTCGTGTTCATCACGGGCTCGTTCCTGTGCGGTCTGGCCACGAACATGTCGCTGCTGATCGCCTGGCGGGCGATGCAGGGCATCGGCGCGGGCGGGCTGATGGTCACGTCGATGGCGCTGATCGCGGACGTGATCCCGCTGCGCGAGCGCGGGAAGTACCAGGGCGCGATCGGCGCGGTGTTCGGCGTCTCCACCGTCATCGGGCCGCTGCTGGGCGGGCTGTTCACCGACCACCTGACCTGGCGGTGGGCGTTCTACGTCAACGTCCCCATCGCGATCGTCGTGGTGCTGGCGGCGGCCCGGACCATTCCGGTGGTGAAGTCGGCGTCCCGGCCCGTCATCGACTACCTGGGCATCGCGCTCGTCGCGGCCGGGGCCAGTGCGCTGATCCTGGCGACGAGCTGGGGCGGCAACGAGTACGCGTGGGGCTCGGGGGTGATCATCGCGCTGTTCGCGGGCGGTGTGGTCGCGCTCGGACTGTTCTGCTGGGTGGAGACCCGGGCACGTGAACCGATGCTGCCCATGCGGCTGTTCGCCAACCCGGTGTTCACGGTCTGTTCGGTGCTGAGCTTCATCGTCGGCTTCGCGATGCTCGGCGCGCTGACGTACCTGCCGACGTACCTGCAGTACGTCGACGGCGACTCGGCGACGGTGTCCGGGGTGCGGACGCTGCCGATGGTGGCCGGGCTGCTGGTCGCGTCGGTGTTCAGCGGCAGCGTGGTCAGCCGGACGGGGCGGTACCGGATCTTCCCGATCGTCGGCGCGGTGGTGATGGGCGTCGGCCTGTTCCTGATGTCCCTCATGGGGCCGGACACCGGCGCGGGGCTGGAGTCCCTGTACATGGTCGTGCTGGGCACCGGCATCGGCCTGTGCATGCAGGTGCTGACGATCGCGGTGCAGAACACCGTCGACTACGCCGACCTGGGCACGGCGACGTCCGGGGTCACCTTCTTCCGCACGCTGGGCAGTTCGTTCGGCACGGCCGTGTTCGGCACGATCTACACCAACGCGCTGACGCCCAACCTGCGGGAGGGGGTGGGCCGGGCGGCGGAGTCCGGTGGGCCGGACCCGGGCACCGTCGCGAGGGCGGCGACCAGCCCGGACGGTGTGCACGAACTGCCGCCGGCGGTGGCCGCCCCGATCGTCGGTGCCTACGCCGACACGCTCCAGACCGTCTTCCTGTGGACGGTGCCGGTCGCCGCGCTGGGCTTCCTCGTCGCCCTGTTCCTCAAGCAGGTCCGGCTGCGCGACACCGCCCGGACCGGGTCGACCGACATGGGTGAGGGGTTCGCCTCGCCGCACGGCCCGGACTCCCAGCGGGTGCTGGAGGCCGCCGTCGGGAAGATCATCGGCAGTACGGACCTGGACACCACCCGCCGGATCGTCCTGGAGTCCGACACGCGGCTCGACGTGGCCGGGGCGTGGGCGGTGATGCAGGTCGAGCTGTTCACGCGGCTGGTCGGCCACGCCAGCCTGGGGCTGATCGCCGCGCGGCGCCGGATGCCGCCCGAGGTGCTGCTGCCCGTCTTCGAGCGGATGGTCGACGAGGGGTTCCTGACCCGTTCCGGCTCCCTGCTCTCGCACACGGAGGCGGGTGCCCGCGAGGCGGCCGTCATCAGCCGGGCGTGGGCCGCCTGGCTGGAGGACCGGCTCGGGCAGGACATCGGCCGCCCCTCGGACAGCGACCTGCGTGTCGCGGTCGACGCGATCGCGAAGCGGCTGCTGGTGGAGGACCTGAGCCACGGGCTGCCGACCAGGCCGGCGAAGGTCCTGGCGACCAGCTCGGTGTGAGGGCCGGGCGTCCGGCCCCTACCGCAGCCCCAGCCGTTCCAGTGCTCCCACCACGTCGGGCACGGTCGTCACGCCGTCCGGCAGCGGCGGCCGCCGGACGACCACGACGGGCAGGCCGAGGTCCCGCGCCGCCGTGAGTTTGGCCGCCGTGGCCTCTCCCCCGCTGTCCTTGGTCACCAGGACGTCGACGCGGTGCTCGCGCAGCAGGGCCGTTTCGCCGGGGACGGTGAACGGGCCGCGGGCCAGGAGCACCTGGGTGTCCGGCGGCATCGGCGGCTCGGGCGGGTCCACCGACCGTGCCACGAAGTGGAGGTCCGTCAGGTGCGCGAAGGCGGCCAGGCCAAGGCGCCCGGTGGTGAGGAGGACCCGGCGTCCGAGCCGGGGCAGCAGGTCCGCCGCCGCCTCCAGTGAGGGGACCGGGTGCCAGAGGTCCCCGGGGCCCGGCCGCCACCCGGGGCGGCGGAGCACCACCGCCGGCACACCCGTCGCGGCCGCGGCCCGGGCCGCGTTGGCCGTGATCGACTCGGCGAAGGGATGCGTGGCGTCCACGAGCGCGCTCACGCCCTCCTCGCGCAGCCACCCGGCCAGCCCCTCGGCTCCGCCGAAGCCCCCGACGCGCACTTCCCCGTCGAGCGCCCCGGGCTTCGCGACGCGCCCCGCGAGAGACGTCGTGACGCGCACACCGGGGCGGTCGGCCAGCGCGGCGGCCAGGGCGCGGGCCTCGGTCGTGCCGCCGAGGATCAGGACGTGACAGGACACGGCGTCGAGCGTACGGGGCCCTGGACGGGGGGTATCGAGGCGGGTGCCGACACCGGGACGGGTGCGGACCACCGGCGGGGACGGCCGGTGGTGGCTATCGTCCTGGCATGGAGTCCGTGCGTGCCGTGCTCGTCGACATCGACGGGGTGCTCACCGTCTCGTGGCGGCCGTTGCCGGGGGCCGTCGAGGCGTTGCGGGAGGTCCGGGAGGCCGGTCTCGCCGTGCTGCTGGTGACGAACACGACGTCCCGGACCCGGGCGTCGATCGCGGGGACGCTGGCGGACGCGGGGTTCCCGGTGTCCGCCGAGGACATCCTGACCGCGCCCGCCGCCACCGCCGCGTATCTCGCCGAGCACTGTCCCGGCGCCCGGTGCGCGCTGCTGAACAGCGGTGACATCGCGGAGGACCTGGACGGGGTGACGGTCGTCGACCCGGCGGACACGGGCGCCGTGCCGGATGTGGTGCTGGTCGGCGGGGCCGGGCCGGAGTTCGGGTACGAGGCGCTCGACCGGGCCTTCGGGCACGTGCAGCGCGGGGCCCGGCTGGTGGCGATGCACCGCAATCTGTACTGGCGTACGGACGAGGGGCTGCGGCTGGACTCCGGCGCGTTCCTGGCCGGGCTGGAGAAGGCGGCCCGGGTGGAGGCCGAGATCACCGGCAAGCCGGCCCGGGCGTTCTTCGAGGCGGCGCTCGCCCGGCTCGGTGCCGGTGCCGGCGAGGCCGTGATGGTCGGGGACGACGTCGAGTCGGACGTGCTGGCGGCGCAGCGGGCCGGTGTCAGGGGCGTCCTCGTGCGGACCGGGAAGTTCCAGCCGGAGGCGCTGCGGGCCGCCGACGGCACGCCCGACCACGTGATCGACTCCTTCGCGGACCTTCCGGCGCTGTTGCGGGGCTCAGCGCAGCAGTAGTTGCAGCCCGCCGACGACCGTCGCCGCGATGACCAGCTGTTCGAACAGGCGCTGGTTGATCTTGTGCACGGCCCACTTGCCGAGCAGCGCGCCGGGCACGACGAACAGCACCAGCGCGAGGTCGAGCAGGAGCGAGCGGCCGTCGATCAGGCCGAGGCCGGCGCTGAAGGGCAGCTTGGAGACGTTGACGATCAGGAAGAAGAAGGCGGAGGTGCCGAGGAAGCCGAGCTTGCGGAAGCCCGCCGAGAGCAGGTACATCGACATCACCGGGCCGCCGGCGTTGGCGACCATGGTCGTGAATCCGCCGAGGACGCCGTACGAGCGGGCCTTGAGGCGGCCGGCCCGGGTGGTGATCGACTCGGGCTCCCGCTCCGCGTCGGCCGTGCGCCTGCGCCACACCGTGACGCCGGCCATCAGCAGCAGGATCGCGCCGATCGAGGTCCGGACGATCGCGTCGTCGGCCCACATCAGGAACACCGTGCCGACGACGACGCCGGCGGCGACCGCCGGGAACAGCCGCCACAGTGTGGGCCAGTGGGCGTGCCGCCGGTAGGTGGCGACGGCGAGCAGGTCCCCGGCGATGAGGATCGGCAGCAGCACGCCGGTGGAGGCGCGGGCGGGCAGCACCGCGGCGAAGATGGCGAGGCTGACCGTGTTGGCCCCGCTCACGGCGGTCTTGGAGAAGCCGACGAGCAGGGCCGCGAAGGCGAGGGCGGCGAACTCCCAGCCGGTGATGTGCCAGAGCGTCATGGTGTTCATGCGAACACTGATGCTATGTGCAACGAACCGGGGCGCACAGTGCCGTCTCGCCTGGTGGTTGTCCTGTGGCCGACAGACCCTAGGCCCGCTCGACCAGCAGCGCGCTCCCCTGCCCCACTCCGACGCACATCGTCGCCAGCCCCCGTCCCGCCCCGGTGCGCCGCATGCGGTGCAGCAGCGTCGTCAGGATGCGGGCACCCGAGCAGCCCAGGGGGTGGCCGAGGGCGATGGCGCCGCCGGTCGGGTTGACCAGGTCGGGGTCGATGCCGAGCTGGTCGACGCAGGCCAGGGCCTGGGCCGCGAACGCCTCGTTGAACTCGGCCTCCTCGATGTCGCCGACGCTCCAGCCGGCGCGGCTCAGGGCCTTGCGGGTGGCGGGGACCGGGCCGATGCCCATGACGTCGGGGTGGACGCCGGCGCTGGCTCCGGCGACGTAGCGGCCGAGGGAGGTGAGGCCCAGGTCGTTCAGGGCCTCCTCGCTGACCAGGAGCAGGCCGGCGGCGCCGTCGTTCATCGGGGAGGCGTTGCCCGCGGTGACCGTGCCGCCCTGCCGGAAGACCGGCTTCAGCCGGGACAGCTTCTCGTACGAGGTGTCCTCGCGGACGCACTCGTCGGTGTCGACGACCACGCCGTCGGGGCGTTCCACGGGCAGGAGTTCGTCGTCGAAGTGGCCGTTCTTGCGGGCCAGGGCCGCCAGCCGGTGGCTGCGCAGGGCGAACTCGTCCTGGCGTTCGCGCGCGATGCCGTACCGGGCGGCGACCTCCTCGGCCGTCTCCCCCATGGACAGCAGGCCGTGCAGGTCCTTCATGGCCGGGTTGACCAGGCGCCAGCCGAGGCGGGTGTCGACGGTCTCGACGCGGTGCGGCAGGGCCTCGTCGGGGCGGGCCAGGACGAAGGGGGCGCGGCTCATCGACTCGGAGCCGCCCGCGATCACGATGTCGGCCTCGCCGGCGGCGATGGTGCGGGCGGCCGTGGTCACGGCCTCCAGGCCGGAGGCGCAGAGGCGGTTGACCGTGGCGCCGGGCACGGACTCGGGCAGGCCGGCGAGCAGCGCGGCCATGCGGGCGACGTTGCGGTTGTCCTCGCCGGCCTGGTTGGCGGCGCCCCAGTAGACGTCGTCGACGCGGGCCGGGTCCAGGGCGGGCACGTCGCCGACCAGGGCGCGGACGACGGTCGCGGCGAGGTCGTCGGGCCGGACCGAGGAGAGGGATCCCCGCAGCTTGCCGATGGGGGTGCGGCGGGCGGCCGCGAAGTGGACGGGACGCACGAGAGGGCTCCTCACACCGCATGTTAATTAGCACTGCTAGTTTCGAACTATAGACCTCTGGCCGCCCGCTGGGAAGATTGTGCGGGTCCGGAGCGGCCCGGAGAGGCGTTCTCGCAGGCCGGGACACGGGCCCTGAGCCTCGCGCGCCGCGTTTGCACCAATGCGCCCTGGGCACCCGCGCGGTCATGGAGTGGTTGCGGAGCGCCGCCTGCGTGGACGAGGACCCCGAGCTGTTCTTTCCCGTGGGCACCGCGGGCCCCGCCCTGCGGGACGTCACGGCCGCCAAGCGGATCTGCGCGCGCTGTCCGGTGACCGACGACTGCCTGAGCTTCGCGCTGAGCAGCGGACAGGCCTCGGGCGTGTGGGGCGGCACCTGCGAGGAGGAGCGCGACGCACTGCTCAGGACCACGAGGAACGACGCGAGAAGGAGAAGCGCCCTATGACGGCTGTCAGGAGCACACTGCCCGACGAGGCCCGCCGGGTCTCCTGCGAGGCACTCCAGGACACCCTGGTGGATCTGCTCGGACTCTCGCTGATCGGGAAGCAGGCGCACTGGAACATCGTCGGACCGCGGTTCCGGTCCATCCACCTCCAGCTCGACGAGGTGGTCTCGGCCGCGCGGAACTTCGCCGACACGGTGGCGGAGCGGTCCGCGGCGCTCGGCGTCCCGCCGGACGGCCGGCCGGAGACCATCGCGAAGGCCTTCACGCTGCCCGCCCCGAAGGAGGGCTGGGTGCGCGACTCGGACGCCGTGCAGGTGATGGTCGAGTCGCTGCAGGACGCGATCGCCCGGCTGCGCGAGCGCATCGACGCGACCGAGAAGGCCGACCTGGTCACCCAGGACCTGCTGATCGGCATCACCGCCGAGCTGGAGAAGCAGCGGTGGATGTTCGACGCGGAGAACGTCCCCCGCGAAGGCTGACCGGCGCGCACCTACGTACGGAAGGGGCACCCCCATGACCGACGCCCTGGAACTGGACGCGCTGTGGGAGGACTTCCACCGCGTGGTGAACATGACCTCGCAGGAACTCGCCGCCTGGCTGCGGACGCGTGACGCCGACGAGGAGGCGGAGCCGCTGCCCGAGGAGGCGGGGACCGAGACCGGGAAGCACGTCCTGGCGATCCTCCAGAAGCGGCGCACCGACCTGACCGAGGACGACCTGCGGGTGATGCGGAACGTCGTGGACAGGGTCACCTCGCAGGTGGATCTGGAGAACGAGCCGATCCCCGAGGTGACGGCCGAGGACACGCGCCGCCGGCACCGGCTGATGACCGTCGGCCACGATCCGCTGAAGGCGTAGCCGTGAGCCGGCGGGAGCGCGTCGTACGCGAACTCGTCGACGCGCACGGCCGGACGTACGCCGACGAGGCGGGCATCCGGCTGAAGGACACACCGCAGCCGCTGTACCGGCTGCTGGTGCTGTCCCACCTGCTCAGCGCCCGCATCCGCGGATCGATCGCGCTGGCCACCGCCCGTGCCCTGCACGAGGCGGGGCTGCGCGATCCGCGCCGGATGGCCGAGGCGGACTGGCAGGAGCGGGTGGACGCGCTCGGCCGGGGCGGCTACCGGCGCTACGACGAGCGCACCGCCACACAACTCGGCGACGCGGCCGAGCTGTTGAACGAGCGGTGGGGCGGCGACCTGCGGCGGCTGCGCCGGGAGGCGGACGGCAAGGTGTCCGGACTGCGCCACCTCCTCCAGGAGTTCCCCGGCATGGGACCGGCCGGTGCCGACATCTTCCTGCGCGAGGCGCAGAGCGTCTGGCCGGAGGCCGCGCCCTACCTGGACGCCAAGGCCCTGCAGGGCGCCGAGCGGCTGAAGCTGCCCAAGGACCCGGAGCGCCTCGTCGAGCTGGCCGGGGGGACCGACCCGGCCGTGCTCGCCGCCGCGCTGGTGCGGGCGGCGGTGGACAAGGACATCGTGGAGGACACGCTCCGGCGCGCCGGATGACATCGGCCCTATGACACCGGCCGGTGGACACCGGCTGGATGACGGCCGGATGACACCGGCCGGACGCACCGGCCGAATGACGCCGGCCGAATGACGCCGGCGTCGCCGGATGGCGCCGATGACGGCCCGGCGCCGTCACCCGAGCAACCAGCCCCCGTCCACGGTCAGTTCGACCGCGTTGACCGACTGGTTGCGCAGCAGGAAGTCGACCGCGTCCACCACGTCCGCCATCGTGGCGAGCCGTCCCGTGGGCGTCTCGGTGCGCAGCGCGGCGAGCACCTTCTCCGGTTTGGCCTGCCAGTACGGGCTGTCGCCGACGACGCCGGGGTGCACCACGTTGACCCGGACGGGCGCGAGTTCGACGGCGAGGGAGTTCATCAGGCCCCGCACGCCCGCGTTGACCGTCGCCACCGTCGTCGCGCCCGGATAGGGGCGCTCCTTGGCCTGGCCGCCGAACAGCACGATGGCGCTGCCGTCGTGCAGCCGGGTCCGCAGCGCGTGCACGACCTCGGTGTAGCCGACGAGCTTGAGCGTGACCAGGCGCAGGGCGGCGTCGATGTCGTACTCGGTCACCTTGTTGTCGTCCCGGGAGACGCCCGCGATGACCAGGTGGTCCACGCGTCCCACGTCGGCGAGGGCCGCCGCGATCTCCAGCGGCCGGGCCAGGTCCACGGCGAGTCCCCGGGCGCCGACCTCCTTCGCGACCGCGTCGGCCCGGAGGGCGTCGCGGCTGGTGAGGACCACGTCGTCGCCGCGCCCGGCGCACGTCCGGGCGACCTCCAGACCGATCCCGGACGTGCCGCCCACGACGAGCACCCTGCTCATGACCCCTCCTCCAGTGCCGCACGCAGGTAGTCCCAGTCCCGCGTGAACCGGTACGAGTGCCGTGCCGGTGGCTGCGGCGCCTGCGTCTCCAGCCACCTCAGGGGCCCCTGCCCGGCGTTGACGAACCCATGCACACAGCCGGCGCCCGCCCAGGCGAGGTCCCCGGGCTCCAGCCGGTACCGCTCGCCGTCGAGGGTGGCCTCCGCGACGCCCTCGAGGATCAGGTACGTCTCCTCGAAGGGGTGGTCGTGGGTGCCGATGATCCCGTCGGACGCGTACTGCACCATGAACATCGTCGAGCCGACCGCGCCCAGGTCGCCGTCGACCATCATCTTCACGGTGATGCCGCTGTAGACCAGCAGCGCGGTGCGCATGCTCGCCGTGGCGGCCAGCAGGTCCTGGGACTGCTTGCCGGGGTCCATCTGGCCGGGCTCGAAGTGGCCGAAGGAGCGGGTGCGGGGGTCGCGGACGTCGACGCGGACCGGGTCGCGGGCGGGCAGGCCCGGCACCGCCTGGGTGTCGTGGCCGTAGCGGGCCCGCGGGACGGGGGCCAGCATGTCCGCCCAGCGGCCGCCGGTGTCCCCGGCGCCGCGCCAGGCGTGCGGCACCCCGATCGGCAGCAGGCCGTAGTCGCCCTCCTCCAGCAGGTACGAGCCCTCGGGCACGTCGAGGATCACGGCCCCGGCGAGGATGTGGAAGGTCTCCTCGTACGAGTGGACATGGGCCCGGACGCGGCCGTCGGGCCGTAGGTCGCACAGGCCGAAGCCCGTGTGCACGCTGCCGTCGTCCTCGCCGACCAGCGTCCGGCGCCGGTGGCCGTGGCCGTCGTAGGGCGCCTCGGGCAGGTCCGCGGCGCGGCGTACCAGGTGGTTCGTCATGCCGTGGCCTTCGCCCTCTTCTCCTCCTTCGCCGCCAGGAGCCGGTCCCGGGACTCCTCGACGAGGCGCAGGGCGCGTGCGGTGTCGGCGAGCAGCCGGCCGTCCCGCTTGTGGATCACGCCGTCGACGAGCACGGTGTCCACGTTGGACACGCCGGCGCACAGGGTCACCGCGGCCGCCGCGTCGTGCACGGGGGCGACGTTCGAAGCGGTGGCGTCGATGGCGACGATGTCGGCGCGCTTGCCGGGGGTGAGGGAGCCGGTGCGGTCCTCCAGCCCGGCGACGTGGGCGCCGTTGAGGGTGGCGATCTCCAGCATCTGCCGCGCGGTCAGCATGGTGTCGGGCACCGGCATGTTGGCCTGCCAGCAGTCGGCGTTGACACGGGCGCGTTCGGCGCCGAAGGCGGCGCGGATCTGGGTGAACATGTCGCCGGGCACGGTGGTGACGACGTCGATGCTCAAGGAGGGCCGCAGGCCGTGCTCGATCGCCTGCATCACGGGGGGCCAGCCGTGCCCCATCTGGAGCTCCACCTGCGGCGCGACCGACACGGTCCCGCCGCTGTCGGCGACCATCCGCCACTCCTCCTCGCTGAGGTAGCAGCAGTGGACGTAGGTGGTGTCCGGGCCGAGGAGGCCCAGACCGCGCAGTCGCCGGACCATGCCGAAGCGGCCGGCGAGCCGTCCCATGGCGACGTGCACCGTGATGGGGAGGCCGAGTTCGCGGGCGAGCGCCCACTCCTGCGTGACGACCTCGTCGACGCAGAAGCCGGGTCCGCGGGTGGCGAGGGCCATGGTCAGCAGGCCGTCGTCGGACGCGAAGTGCGTCGACCGGATCCGCCGTACGTCGTCCGCCGGGACCGCGATCCGGCTCTCGAACCAGTAGTCGGCGAGGGAGGTGTTGGCGCTTCCGTAGGCGTACTGCGCGCGGATGCCGCTCTCCGCCAGGGCCTGGACCGCGGCGTCCGGGTGTTCGGGGGTGTTGTTGATGTGCGACCAGTCGACGAGGGTGGTGATGCCGGCGTCGAGGCACTCCAGCGCGCCCGCGAGGTTGCCCGCGTAGACGTCCTGCGGGGTGTACAGGGGCGCGAAGGTGTCGAGGATGTCGACGAAGTAGTCGTCGAGGGTGGCGTCGGGGGCGACACCCCGGATCGGGGACTCCCAGGTGTGGCGGTGGGTGTCGACGAAACCGGGGATCACGATGCGGCCGGTCATGTCGAGGACCTCGGCCTCGGCGCTGATCTCGGGCCGGACGGCGGCGATCCGGCCGTCCTCGACGAGGACGTCCCCCTGGGGCAGGTCCCCGATGTCGGGGTCCATCGAGATCACGTGACCGGAGCGCAGCAGAGTCCTGGTGGTCATCGCGCTTCCTCCCATGGGGTTGTCGGTGCGTGCGGTGGGCGGCTCAGTAGGCGGCCAGTCCCCGGACCGCCGTGACGACCTTGTCGACGGTGGGGATGACCTGCTCCTCCAGCGCGTCGGCGAAGGGCAGCGGGACGCACTCCCCCGCCACCCGCCGCACGGGTGCGTCCAGCAGGCCGAATCCCTCGTCGGCGACGATCGAGACGACGGTGGCGCCCCAGCCGCCCTGGTACGGGTTCTCCTCGACGGTGACGAGCCGCGAGGTCCTGCGCAGGGACGCGAGAACGGTCGCGGCGTCCAGCGGGACCAGGCAGCGCAGGTCGACCACCTCCGCCTCGATGCCCTCCCCCGACAGCGCGTCGGCGGCCTTCAGGGCCAGGGGCACCATCGAGGCCAGGGCGACGAGCGTGACGTCCTCGCCCTCGCGGACGACGGCGGCGCGGCCCAGCTCGACGACGTGCCCGGGCGGTGGCGGTGCGCCCTTGGTGGCGAGGAGTGCCTTGTGCTCGAAGAAGACCACGGGGTCCTCGCTGCGGATCGCCGCCGCCATCATGCCGATGACGTCGGCCGGGGTCGCCGGTGCGGCGATCTTCAGGCCCGGCACGGTCAGAGCCCAGTTCTCGGTGGCCTGGGAGTGCTGGGCGCCGAAGCCGAGTCCGCCGCCGTTGGCGGTGCGCACGACGAGGGGCACGGTCACCTGACCGCCGGTCATGTAGCGGACCTTGGGGATCTCGTTGGCGAGGTAGTCCCAGCAGCAGGCCAGGAAGTCGGAGAACATGATCTCCGCGACGGGCCGCATCCCGGTCATCGCGGCGCCCATCGCCGCACCCACGATGGCCTGTTCGGATATGGGCGTGTCCCACACCCGCTCGGGCCCGAACTCCTTCAGCAGCCCCGTGGTCGTCTTGAACACCCCGCCGGCCGCGCCGATGTCCTCCCCGAGGCACACCACCGACGCGTCCCGGCGCATCTCGCGCGCGATGCCCTCGGCGACCGCCTCCCGGTAGGTGATCAGGTCCGCCATGCGGCACCTCCGTCCGCCCACACGTCGGTCAGCGCCTCACCCGGGTCGGGGCCCGGTGCGGCTCTGGCCGCCTCGACGGCCCGCTCCACGAGGTCCCGGGCCCGCTCGTCCGCCGCGGTGACCCGCTCCTCGTCGACGCCCAGCTCGGCGAGGCGCCCGCGGGCGAGGTCCAGCGGGTCGTGCTTCAGCCACCGTTCGACCTCCTCGGCCGGGCGGTAGGCCGCGGGGTCGGCGCGGCTGTGCCCGAAGTGCCGGTAGGTCTCGGCCTCCAGCACGGCGGGCCCGTCTCCGGCCCGGGCCCGGCGCGCCAGCCGCCCCACCGCCTCCTCGACGGCCTCGACGTCGTTGCCGTCGACGACCTCGCCCGGGATGCCGTGGGCCGGTGCCCGGTCGGCGGCCGGCCGGGGCACGGACGTGACGTCGACGATCGGCGTGTACTCCATGTACAGGTTGTTCTCGCACACGAACAGCACGGGCAGCTGCCAGACGGCGGCCAGGTTGAGCGACTCGTGGAAGGCGCCGATGTTGGTGGCGCCGTCACCGAAGAACGCGACGGCGAGCTGCTCGGTGCCGCGCAGCCGGGCGGACCACGCGGCGCCGACCGCCATCGGCAGGTGGGAGCCGACGATGGCGTACGAGCCGAGCATGCCGGTGGCCGCCTTGGTCAGGTGCATGGAGCCGCCCTTGGCCCGGCACAGCCCGGTCGCCCGGCTCATCAGCTCGGCGAGGCACTCCTCGGGGGTGGCTCCCCGGGCGAGGGCATGGTGGTGGCCCCGGTAGGTGGCGAACACATAGTCGTCCGGGCGCAGGGCGGCGCTCGCGCCCACGGCGACCGCCTCCTGCCCGGCCGCGAGATGGGTGGTGCCCTTGACGAGCCCCTGGAGGAACAGGTCGTGGGCGGCCTTCTCCGTCCGGCGGATGACAGCCATCCGCTCGTAGGCGGCGAGGAGTCCGGCCGTCTCCATCAGCCCGCTCCGTCGCCACGCGCGGTGTTGAGGTGGGACTGCGCCTCGCGCCGGGTGTTCAGCTCGCCGCCCACCGTCCAGTACTTGCGGCCCGCCACCAGCAGTTCCTCGGCCGGGAACTTGGTGATGACCTCGCAGCCGTCGGCGGTGACGACCAGTTCCTCCTCGATGCGGGCGGCGGACCAGCCGTCGGCGGCCGGCCAGTAGGTCTCCAGGGCGAACACCATGCCCTCTTCGAGGACTTCGGGGTGGTCGAGGGAGACCAGGCGGCTGAAGATGGGCTTCTCCCAGATCGACAGGCCGACCCCGTGGCCGTACTGGAGAGCGAAGGCGGCGGTCTCGTCGGCGAAGCCGAACTCCTCGGCGCGCGGCCACACCCGGACGATGTCGGCGGTGGTCGCCCCCGGCCGGACGAGCGCGATGGCCTCGTCCATGTACTCCCGGCAGCGCACGTAGGCGTCGCGCTGCGCCCGGGAGGCGCTGCCCACGGCGAACGTCCGGTAGTAGCAGGTGCGGTAGCCGAGGTGGCTGTGCAGGATGTCGAAGAAGGCGGGGTCGCCGGGGCGGACCAGACGGTCGCTGTAGACGTGCGGATGCGGTGAACAGCGCTCGCCCGAGATGGCGTTGACGCCCTCCACGTACTCGCTGCCGAGGTCGTACAGCACCTTGCTGACGACGCCGACGCACTCGTTCTCGCGGACGCCCGGGCGCAGGTACCCGTACAGCTCCTCGTAGGCCGCGTCGACCATCGCGCAGGCCTGGGTGAGCAGGCCGATCTCGTCGCCGGTCTTGATGCGGCGGGCCTCCAGGAAGACCTGCTGCCCGTCGACGACGTCGATGCCCTCGGCGCGCAGCGCGGCGAGGACCGGCATCTCGGCGACGTCCACGCCGAGCGGTTCGCCGGCGAGCCCGTGGTCGCGCAGCTCGGTGGCGATCTTGCGGGCGACGTCCTCGGCGATGCCCGCGTCCGGGTGGAAGGCCCCCCGCAGGGTGGAGATGCCGGCGCGGGCGCCGGTGGGCGGGCCGCCCTTGCCGTCGCTGTAGTCGAGCCACGGGTTGTACAGCTGGTGGTGGCGGGCGGCGGAGCCGAAGTCCCAGACGACCGGTTCGCCGCCCTGCACCAGCAGGGCGAAGCGGATCAGCTTGTCCATCGCCCAGGTGCCGATGTGGGTGGCCGTCATGTAGCGGATGTTGGCGAAGTCGAAGCCGAGCACCGCGCCCAGGGCGGAGCGGTTCAGCGACTCGTGCAGCCGGGCCAGCCGCTGCCCGCGCAGCCGGTCCAGGTCGATGCGCTCTTCCCAGTCGACGGCGTTGGGTCCGTATGTGCGGATCGCCATGGCGACCACCCCCACTTCGGAGTGAACGCCCGGGTGGTACGCGTGTCAAGTGTCACTGAACATCGCCGGACACGAACCAGACGCCCACGGCGGGTACCTCTCCATCGTTGCGGTAGCGGTGGGGGGTCGTCGACTCGAAGCAGACGGAGTCGCCCGGGCGGACCGTGTACTCGTCGAAACCGAGCGTGAGGACCAGCTCGCCGGAGGTCAGGTAGCCGTACTCGGTGCCCGCGTGCCGCATCAGCGCGCCGGAGCCGGAGGAGGCGCCGCCGGGCCGGTAGGTCACCAGCAGGAAGTCGACGTCCGCGCCCGGCACCCGCCCGAGCCGCTCCCACACCACGCCCGAGTCCAGCTCCAGCGTCTCGCGCTCACCGGCCGCGGCCAGCGGCCCGATCCGGCGGCCTCGGTCGGCGGCGAGGGCGGCGAGAGCGTGCGGGACGGTGCCGCGCGCCGCCGGGAGCGCCGTCGCCCCGGCACCCTCGCGGGCGTCGAAGAGGGACTCGACGGAGATGCCCAGGGCCGTGGTGATCGCGTACAGGGTGCTGACGGACGGCTGGCTCTTGCCGGTCTCGATCTGCGACACGAGGCTCGCCGACACGCCGACCTCCCGGGCGAGAGCGCGCAGACTCCTGCCGCGCTCCAGGCGGGCCTGCCGGATGCGCGCGCCGACGGGCGGCACGACGGCCGGGGACACGGGCGGCTCCTCTCACCATGCGCGCGGCGCGGCATGTTCAGCTTCATTGAACAACCCGCGCGGCGTGCCGCGCCAGCGAGACCCGGGATCCGCTTCAGCCGCCGCCCGCGGGGAAGGTCGCGGTCACCTGCCACCCCGCTCCCGCCCGCGGCCCGGCCCGCAGTTCCCCGCCCAGCGCCGTGACCCGCTCCGTCAGTCCGACCAGCCCGAAGCCGCCCCCGTGGGCCGCCTCCGGGAGCTGCGTGCCGCCGTGGCCGTCGTCCGCCACCGTGACCTCCAGCCGGTCACCGGCCCGGGCCAGGCGGACGGTGACCTCCGTGGCGTCGGCCGCGTGCCGCCGCACGTTGGTCAGCGCCTCCTGCACGACCCGGAAGGCCGCCGCCTGCACCTCGTGCGGCAGGTCGTCGGAGACGGCCGGGTCGCGACGCAGGACGGACTTCTGGCCCGGGCTCGCGAAGCCGTCGACCAGGTCGGCGATGCCGGCCAGGTCGCCGACGGGACGGCGGTCGGCGGCCTCCGCGCCCGTGTCGCGCAGCACGCCCACGGTGCGCCGCATGGACGCCAGCGCCTCGGTCGCCGCGCGCTCGATGCCGGCCAGGACGGGGTCGAGGTCCTGCGGCTGCCGAGCCGCCATCATGCGGGCCATCTGGGTCTGCACGAGGATCCCGGTGACGTGGTGGGCGACGAAGTCGTGCAGGTCGGCGGCGATGGCGACGCGTTCGGCGCGCCGCGTGTCGAAGACCGCGACGGTGCGCCGGTAGTCCAGGGAGCGCAGGTACCCGGCGAGCCCGGCGACGAGCCCGGCCAGGACCAGGCCGACCACGACGGCCAGCAGCGACTCGTCCAGCGGCGACCGGAGGTACCGCACCGGCAGCAGGAGCAGGGCGACCGCGTCGAGCGCACCGCACAGCAGCGCCGCGGGCCACGGGCAGTGGCGTACGGCGATGAACAGCAGGCTGAACAGGATCAGCACCTCGCCCGGACCGAACGGCACCTCCCTGTTCCCGGCCAGGACGCCGGTCGTGAAGAGCAGGGAGGCCCCGGCGGGCACGGCGGTGCGCAGCTGCGGGGTGAGCCACCGCGGCCTGCGGTCGGCCGGCCACAGCACGGCGGTGAGCCCGGCGAGCAGCACCACCGCCGGCGGCCAGAGGCTGTGCCCGAGCGCGCCGTGGATCACCAGGTCGTACGCGGAGGCCGCCAGCAGGAAGCCGACGGCGAAGCCCCGCAGGCAGCCCCGGGGAGAGGTCGATCTCATGCCGCTCACGGTAGGCGAGGACCCCGGGCGCGGGGATCGCCCGATCGGCCGAGGGCCTGGTCCGCAGCGTGTGGCCGTTCGGCCGAGGCGCGTGTCCGGGTCCGCGGGCGAGGGTGGAGGCACATCCCTCACCCTCCGTCACCTGGATGCCCGAGCACCGGCCGAGGCATGATCGACCCATGACGACCCCAGAACCGGCCACCGCCGGCCGCGCCGGCGCTCCCATCCGGGTGCTCATCGCGGACGACCAGGACATGGTCCGCACCGGATTCCGGTTCTTCCTCGACGCCCAGCCGGACATCACCGTGGTCGCCGAGGCCCGCGACGGCGAGGAGGCGGTGGCGCTGGCCCGCCGGGAGCGCCCGGACGTGTGCCTGCTGGACATCCGGATGCCGAAGCTGGACGGTCTGGAGGCGACCCGGCTGCTGGCCGGGCCCCAGGTCGCCGACCCGATGCGGGTGGTCGTGGTGACCACCTTCGACCTCGACGAGTACGTGTACGGCGCGCTGCGCGGCGGTGCCTGCGGCTTCCTCCTGAAGGACTCCGGGCCGACCCTCCTCGCGGAGGCCGTGCGCGCCGCCGCCGCGGGCGACTCGCTGGTCTCCCCGTCGGTCACGGTCCGCCTGCTCAAGCACGTCACGGCGGCGACTCCCGCCGACAGCGCGCCCCGGCCGGCACCCCCCGCCCCCTCGGCGCCGCTCCGGGAGCCGCTGACCGAGCGCGAGCTGGACGTGGTCCGCCTGGTCGCCCTCGGCCGCACCAACGCCGAGATCGCGGCGGAACTGTACGTCTCCCTCTCCACGGTCAAGACGCACCTGTCCAGCGTCCAGACCAAGCTGGCCGCCCGGAACCGCGTCGAGATCGCGGCCTGGGCCTGGCAGAACGGGCACGCCCGGGCCGGAGCGTGAGGCGTCCGCGCCCCGGCGGGCGCTCACCCGAACAGTCCGGTGCCGGTGGTGGGCCGTCGGTGCCGGTGGTGCGCTGAGGACACGCGTCACGTCCCCAGGAGGCACCACCGATGACCCGTCGTCCGCCCCGGCACACCCGCGTTCTCTCCTGCGCCCTCGCGGCAGGCACGCTCCTGGCCGGCGCCGCCTGCTCCGACGGCGGCGGCGAGGACGGCTCGCGCGTCCCGGGCGTCACCGCGTCGCAGGTCGCCGGGGAGCGGCGGCAGACCCCCTCCCCCACCGCCACCCTCACCGAGAGCGGTGCACGGGCCGCGCTGATCACCGAGGCGGACATCGAGGACGACTGGACCCAGGTGAAGGAGACGGAGGCCCAGAACTGGCACGACAGCCTGCTCATCGGCCGGGTGGACGTCTCCGACTTCCTCACCGCCAAGGCCCAGGCCGCCGACTGCCAACGGCTCATGGACTCCCTCTTCGACGACGACCTGCTGGGCAGACCGTCGGGCGTGTCGGCGCTGCGCGGTTTCACGCAGGGCGACTCACGGCTGCTGTACCAGGTCGCCTCCTACGACCGGACCGACCCACAGGAGTCCTTGAACTGGCTGGCTTCCCTGCCGCAGGAGTGCGACCAGTTCACCGTGACCGACGGCCGTGAACAGCGCACCGTCCAGGTCGTCGACACCTCGCCGCCCGCCGTGGGCGACGCCCGTGAGGGCCTGCGCGTGACGGTGCGGGGCCCCATCGGGGGCACGGAGGCCACCCTCACCCTGGACGTCGCCGCCGTGCGCGTCGGCAACGACGCGATCACCGTCACGGCGGGCGGGCTCGACGGCGACGAACAGGACTCCGTCGAGCAGGCCGCGCGGCTCGGCACCCAGCGCCTGGAGGACGTCCTGGCCGGCCGGACGCCCGCCGCGAGCCCCGACTGAGCCGAGTCGGGCCCGTGGCCGGACCAGGTCGCAGGCCCGCGGCTCGCTCCTGCCGCGCACCGACGGCCCCACCGGCTGCCGCGCACCGACCGCCCATCGGCTGCCGCGCACCCACCGCCCCACCCGCTCTGCCGATTCCCGGGACAGCGTGATCAACGGGACGGCACAATGGCGGCGATGGCCGGTTTCGGTCGCTCGTGCGAGGAGAGGAACAGACGTGAGTGAGAGCCACACCCCGCCGAGCGGCTCGGCGAGGCTGAACACCGGTGTGGCGCACAACGCCCGCGTGTGGAACTACTGGATCGGCGGCAAGGACAACTACGAGGTCGACCAGCAGGTCGGGGAGCACGTCGCCGGCATGTTCCCGATCATCCGGGACATCGCCCGGGCGGATAGGGAGTTCCTCGGCCGGGCCGTGGCGCACCTGGCCGGCGAGCGCGGAGTGCGGCAGTTCCTCGACATCGGCACGGGTCTGCCGACGGCGGACAACACCCATGAGATCGCCCAGCGGATCGCGCCCGACGCCCGGATCGTCTACGTCGACAACGACCCGATCGTGCTGGTGCACGCGCGCACCCTGCTGACCGGCACCAGCGACGGCGCCACCGCCTACATCGACGCCGACGTCCACGACCCGGACGCCATCATCGAGCGGGCGGCGGACACCCTCGACCTCACCCGGCCCGTCGCCGTGATGATGCTGGGCATCCTCAACTTCGTCCTGGACACCGCCAAGGCCCGGGACATCGTGCGCCGGGTGATGGCCGCGGTCCCGTCCGGGAGCTTCCTGGTCCTCACCCACCCGACCTTCGACGACGAGCTCGGCGGCGCGGGCCAGATCCCGGCCATGAAGTTCTGGAACGAGAACGCCACTCCCCCGATCACGGCCCGCAGCGGCACGGACATCGCCGCCTTCCTCGACGGCCTCGACCTGCTCGACCCGGGCATGGTGTCGTGCGGGCAGTGGCGCGCCGAGCCCGGCTCGGCCGTGCTGGTCCCGCAGTACGGCGCGGTGGCCGTGAAGCCCTGACGCGCGTGTGGCCGGTCACAGTTCCCCTGGAGCGGCTACCCAGGAAGTCCACACGGCTGAAAGTATGATCAAGCGATGTCTGACATGACCGAAACCACGCCCGGCTGGCTGTCCTCCGACGAGTTGGAGATGGCGCGCGCCCGCATGCCGATCCTGTACGTCGAGGCGGTCCCGGTACGCGTCGACGACAGCGGCGAAGTCACCAGCGTCGGCCTGCTGCTGCGCATCGGGCCCGACGGTACGGTCAGCCGGACGCTGGTCTCCGGCCGCGTGCTGCACCACGAGCGCGTCCGCGACGCCCTGCTGCGCCATCTGGAGAAGGACCTCGGGCCGGTCGCCCTGCCGCGCGTCCCGGCCTCGCTCCAGCCGTTCACGGTCGCGGAGTACTTCCCGACCCAGGGGATCACGCCGTACCACGACCCCCGCCAGCACGCGGTGTCCCTGGCCTACATCGTGCCGGTGACGGGCGACTGCCGGCCCCGGCAGGACGCGCTGGACCTGGTGTGGTTCAGCCCGCAGGAGGCCCTGTCGGAGGCGGTGCAGAGCGAGATGCCGGGTGGGCACGGGGTGCTGCTGAAGCAGGCGCTGGCGCACGCGGGCTGTGTGATCTGACCGCTCGCGGCGGTGACCGGGGCACTGGCGACGAACGGACCGGCGACGAGTAACCGGTGACGAGAGGACCTTCGCCGATGCGCCTTCCCGACATGCCGCTGCACGACCCGTTCGTCGTCGCCGACGACGTGACGCGCACGTACCACCTGTACACGTCCAACGTCCCCTCCGTGTCGGGCGTCGACGGCACCGGCACGATGGTCTACCGCAGCCACGACCTGCGTGACTGGACGGACCCCGTCGTGGTGTTCCGGACCTCCGACCAGGACGGGATCTGGGCGACCGACGGCGCGTGGGCGCCGGAGGTGCACGCGTGGGGCGGCAGGTACTACCTGTTCACGACGCTGCACAACGAGAGCAGGCCGCTTCCGGTCCCGCCGCCGAACCGGTGGGGCGTGCCGTTCCGCACCGCGACCCACATGCGCGGCACGATCACGGCGGTGTCGGACTCGCTGCTCGGCCCCTTCACCGTCCTCGACCCCTCGCGCCCGGTCCCGCCCGAGCATCTGATGACCCTCGACGGCACGCTGTACACCGACCCGGCCGGGCAGCCGTGGATGGTGTACGCGCACGAGTGGCTCCAGACCATCGACGGCACGATGGAGGCGGTCCGGCTGACCCCGGACCTGTCCGCGTCGGTCGGCGACCCGGTCCACCTCTTCAAGGCCTCGGACGCGCCGTGGACCGGCGAGCAGATCCCGGCCGGCGTACCGCATCAGCTCCCGCCGTACATCACGGACGGCCCTCAGCTGTACCGCACTCCCGACGGGTCGCTGCTCATGCTGTGGTCGACCTACGAGAAGAACGTGGCCGGCGAGGACGGCACCATCAGCGGCGGCTACGTGCAGACCTACGCCGTGTCGGAGTCCGGGGAGCTGACGGGCCCGTGGCGGCAGCACCGCCCGCTGGTCCGCGACGACAGCGGCCACGGCATGCTGTTCCGCACCTTCGACGGGCAGCTGATGATGATCCTCCACCGCCCCTTCGAGAACGCCCGCGGGAAGCTGTACGAGATGCGGCTCGACGGCCACGAGCTGGAGATCCTGCGTCGGCGCGACGACCTGGACGGCGGAGGCTGAGGCGGCACGACGGCTGCCGGAAAAGCAATCAGCGGGTCCGCCGATATCGGCGGACCCGCTGATCGATTCTGTCGGGACGACAGGATTTGAACCTGCGACCCCTTGACCCCCAGTCAAGTGCGCTACCAAGCTGCGCCACGTCCCGTTGCCCGTCTGACCTGGGGGTTTCCCCTGGCCGAACGCGCAGGGAAACAATACCGCACTCACACCGGTGATCGCGCATCCGTTTCCCGCGGCCGCCGCTTGACCTCAACATTGATTGAGGTTGCAGGCTCGTCGTCATGACCAACGCGACGCACACGCACACGTACACGTACGCCGACCTGCCGGGGCTGATGGCCCTGATGACCGGCGACGAGAAGCACGGCCCGGCCGCGACGTCCACGCTGGACGTGCTGTGGGTGCTCTACGACCGGGTGCTGCGGGTGAGCCCGGAGGGGATGGCCGACCCGGAGCGGGACCGGTTCCTGCTGTCGAAGGGGCACGGGCCGATGGCGTACTACGCCGTACTGGCCGCCAAGGGCTTCGTGCCCGTGGAGTGGCTGCCGGGCTTCGGCTCGTACGACTCCCCGCTCGGCCACCACCCGGACCGCACCCTCGTGCCGGGGGCCGAGATCGGCAGCGGTTCGCTGGGGCACGGGCTGCCGATCGCCGTCGGCACGGCGCTGGGACTGCGCGCCCAGGGCCTCGACGGACCGCGGGTGTGGACGCTCGTCGGGGACGCCGAGCTGGACGAGGGCAGCAACCACGAGGCGATCGCCTTCGCCGGGCCCGCCGGACTCGACCGGCTGCACACCGTCGTCATCGACAACTCCTCGGCGACATACGCCCGCCCCGGCGGGATCGCCGCCCGTTTCGAGGCCGCGGGCTGGTCCGCGCTGACCGTCGACGGCCGTGACCACGAGGCGCTGCACGCCGCCTTCACCGCTCCGCACCCGGGCCGGCCGCACGTGGTGGTGGCCCGCGTCGAGCCCAAGTCCGCCTGACCCTCGACCCTCGACCCCCGGCTCCCGACTCCCGACTCCCGACTCCCGACTCCCGACCCCACGAAAAGGAATCCGTACCCATGGACACCATGCGTGACCGTTTCGCCCCTGTCGTCTCCCGGCTGCTCGACGAGGACCCCCGGGTCGCCGTGGTCCTCGCCGAGATCGGCGTGGACGGGTTCGCCGCGGCCGCCCGCCGGCATCCCGACCGGGTCGTCAACGTCGGCATCCGCGAGCAGCTCCTGGTCGGGGCGGCGGCGGGACTGGCGCTGACCGGGCTGCGGCCCGTCGTGCACACCTTCGCCAGCTTCCTCGTGGAGCGGCCCTTCGAGCAGGTCAAGCTGGACCTCGGGCACCAGGACGCGGGCGCGGTGCTGGTGAGCGCCGCCGCCTCCTTCGACTGGCCCGCCGGGGGGTACACGCACATGGCGCCGGGCGACGTGGCCCTCCTCGACACCCTGGACGGCTGGACCGTCCACGTCCCGGGCCACCCGGACGAGGCCGAGACGCTGCTGCGGCACGCGGTCGCCGCGGGCGACGACAAGGTGTACGTACGGCTGTCCGTGCAGTCCAACGGGCGGGCGCTGCCGGTGGACGGGGAGCGCTTCCGCACCGTCCGCGAGGGGCGCTCCGGTGTGGTGGTCGCCGTGGGGCCGACGCTCGACGCGGTGCTCGACGCCACCGAGGGGCTGGACGTCACCGTGCTGTACGCGACGACCGTCCGCCCCTTCGACGGGGCCGCCCTGCGCCTCGCCACCGAGACGGCGGGGGCGGACGTCGTCCTGGTCGAGCCCTATCTGGCGGGCACCTCGACGGCCGCCGCGAACGACGCGCTGTCCGATGTGCCGCACCGGGTCCTCGGGCTGGGTGTGGGCCGGCGCGAGCTGCGGCGGTACGGGCAGCCGGAGGAGCATGCCGCCGCCCACGGGCTCGACGCCCGGTCGCTCCGGGAGCGCGTCGGGAGCTTCCTGGGTGGAGGCGCGGCCGCGGCGGCGTGAGCTCCGGAGGGTGGTGTCACCCGGCCGGGAGACCCAGCCGGGGATGCGCCTCGAGGAGCCGGGTGGGGGCCGCCTGGCGCCAGGAGTCGGCGAGGATGTCCCGCAGTTCGGCCTCGTCCTCGAGCGCGTCGAGCCGGGCCCGGACCCAGGCGAACTGCGCCTCGTGGTCCGCGATCCAGAACTTGCCCGGCTCGGCGAGCACCAGCTCGTCCCGCTCGACCTTGGGGCAGCGCACGGCGATGGACGTCTCGTTCTCCGGCAGTGTGGCGAACATCTTGCCCGCGACCCGGAACGTGGGCATGCTCCAGGCGATCTTCTCCGTGGTGTCCGGCAGGGACAGGGCGATCCGTCGTACGTCTTCGGCATCCGGCATGGCAGGCACGGTATCCGCTGCCACTGACAATCACCTGGTGAGAGCGGTCGCCGGCAGGTGCTTGTAGTAGATCGTCGTCGGTCGCAGCACTCCGTCGGGGCGCGCCGCGTAGTCCGGGATCGCGCCGATCGAGGTCCAGCCGGCGGACCGGTACAGGTGCTCGGCGGGGCTGCCGGTCTCGGTGTCCAGGTGCAGCAGGGTGATGCCGGCGGCCGCCGCGGCCTCCTCCGCGGTGGCCAGCAGCCCGCGTCCGAGGCCCCTCCCGCGGGCCTCCCGGCGCACCATGAGCTTCACGACCTCGGCGCGGTGGCGGCTGTTGGCCTTGCGCGGGAAGGCCAGGCTCACGGTGCCCAGGACGCGGTCCCCCTCGCAGACCGCCCAGACGGCGAGCCGGCCCGCGGCCACGTCGGCGGCCCGCTCCCGCCACCAGGCCAGGGCCTCCGCGCGGTCGAGCGGGGCGAGGAAGCCGACCGAGGCACCGCCGTTGACGGTGTCGGCGAGCAGGTCCGCCAACGCCCCGGCGTGACGCCGCAGCCGGGATTCGTCCAGAGGGGTCACGGCCGCACCACCGCCAGCAGGTACCGGGCGCCCTCGGGGGCGGCGCACCGGAACCGGGTCGGCCCCCACACGCGCATCCGCAGGCAGTCGCCGGTGCCCAGGTGGTGTGCGGTGTCCTGCGCGGTCACTTCCAGGGCCCCTTCGAGCACCCAGATGTGCTGCTCCAGGCCGGCCACGGGCGGGCGGTCGTAGGCGAGGTCGGCGCCGGCGGTGAGCCGTCCCTCGACGAGTTCGCCGCGCAGCCCCGGGTGCGGTGGGGACACGGACCGCCGCACGAAGCCGGAGGTCCGGTCCCGCCACTCGGGCTGGTCGGCGGTGCGCACCACGGGCGCCGGCTCGGCCTCGACCTCGCTGAGGAGCTGGGACATGGTCCGCCCGTAGACGGCGCACAGGCGGTTCAGGAGCGAGGCCGTGGGGCTGATCTCGGCCCGCTCGGCACGAGAGAGGGTGGACCGGCTCACTCCGCTGCGGTCGGCCAGCTCGCCCAGGGAGTAGCCGTGTTGCGCCCGCAGCTCGGCCAGGCGGGCCCCCAGCCTGGCGTCGACGGGGTCGAGGTCGTCATTTCTCATATTCGGGACGCTATCCCGGATATGAGACGCCCGGGTTACGGAGTCCTCACACCGGGGCCGCCGCGCTCAGCGCGTCCAGCACCGGCCGGATGAGGGGGTGCCCCTCGGCTCCCCGACGTACGGCGGCGAAGACCCGGCGCGTGGGGGGCGTGCCGTCGACGGGGCGGACGACCACGCCGGCGAGGTCCATGCCGCGCAGCGCCGAGCGCGGTACGAGGGCCACACCCGCGTCGGCCGAGGCGAGGGCGACGACCGCGCGGAAATCGTCCGAGGAGTGCTCCATGCGGGGCTGGAAACCGGCGTTCTCGCAGGCCAGGACCACCACGTCATGGCAGGGGTTGCCGGGGTAGGGGCCGATCCAGCAGTCCTTGGCCAGGTCGGCGAGCGGCACCTCGGCCGCGTCGGCCAGCCGGTGACCGACGGGCACGACCGCGTCGAAGGGCTCGGCGTACAGCGGTACGTGGGCCAGCCGTGGGTCGTCGGCGGGCGGGGCGCCCCGGTACTCGACGGCGACGGCGACATCCACCTGCCGGTCCAGCACCATCGGCAGGCTGGCGTCGCCCTCGGCGTCCTGGACGCGGATGCGGATGCCGGGCGCCGACTCGGCGAGGCGGGCCACCGCGGGCGCCACGACCAGGGCGATCCCGGTGGCGAAGGAGGCGACCGTGACGGTGCCGGCCGCTCCCGAGCTGTACGCGGCGAGCTCGGCCTCGGCCCGCTCCAGCTGGGCGAGGACCGCGTTGGTGTGGTTGAGCAGGATCTCGCCGGCCGGGGTGAGCCGTACGCCCTTGGCGCCGCGCTCCACGAGCCGGTGGCCGGTCTCCTGCTCCAGCGCGGCGAGCTGCTGGGACACGGCCGACGGGGTCAGGTACAGCGCGGCGGCAGCCGCCGTCACCGTGCGGTGGTCGGCCACCGCACGGAGGATGTGGAGCCGCCGCGCCTCGATCATGCGATCGATTCTCTCAGGTCACCGCTGCTTCTCAGCCCTCCAGCTCCGCCCGTGCCGCGACGAACGCGTCGACCGCGCGGTGCACGTCGTCCGTGGAGTGCGCGGCCGAGAGCTGCACCCGGATCCGGGCCTGCCCCTGCGGCACGACCGGGTAGGAGAAGCCGATCACGTACACACCGCGCTCCAGCAGGAGTTCGGCCATGCGGCCGGCCTTCGCCGCGTCGCCGATCATCACCGGGGCGATGGCGTGATCGCCGGGGAGGACGTCGAAGCCCTCCTCGGTCATGCGGCCGCGGAAGAGCGCCGTGTTCTCGGCGAGCCGGACGCGCAGGTCGTCCGCCGACTCCAGCAGGTCGAGGACCTTCAGGGAGGCCGCCGCGATCACCGGGGCCAGCGTGTTCGAGAACAGGTAGGGCCGGGAGCGCTGGCGCAGCAGGGCGACGATCTCGGCGCGGGCGGCGACGTAGCCGCCGGAGGCGCCGCCGAGGGCCTTGCCGAGGGTGCCGGTGATGATGTCGACGCGGTCCATGACGCCGTGCAGCTCGGGCGTGCCGCGGCCGCCGGGGCCGACGAAGCCGACCGCGTGGGAGTCGTCGACCATGACCATCGCGTCGTAGCGGTCGGCGAGGTCGCAGATCTCGCGCAGCGGGGCCACGTAGCCGTCCATGGAGAAGACGCCGTCGGTGACGATCAGCCGGCGGCGGGCGTCGGAGGCCTCCTTGAGCCGGGCCTCCAGTTCGGCCAGGTCGCGGTTGGCGTAGCGCAGGCGGCGGGCCTTGGACAGCCGGATGCCGTCGATGATCGACGCGTGGTTCAGGGCGTCGGAGATGACCGCGTCCTCGGGGCCGAGCAGCGTCTCGAAGACGCCGCCGTTGGCGTCGAAGCAGGAGGAGTAGAGGATCGTGTCCTCCTGGCCGAGGAACGCGGACAGCCGCGCCTCCAGCTCCTTGTGCACCTCCTGGGTGCCGCAGATGAAACGGACGGAGGCCATGCCGTAGCCCCAGCGGTCCAGGGCCTCGTGGGCGGCGGCGACGACCTCGGGGTGGTCGGCGAGGCCGAGGTAGTTGTTGGCGCAGAAGTTGAGGACCTCGCCGGGGCGGCCGCCCGCGGTGACGGCGACGGTCGCGGACTGCGGGGTGCCGATGACGCGCTCGGGCTTGTGCAGACCGGCGGCGCGGATCTCGTCGAGGGTGGCGCGCAGGTCGTCGCGCACGGAGTCGAACATCGGGAAGCTCCTGAGGTGCTTGCGGCGGGAGAGAGTCTTGCGGGGGTGGGAGTCTTGCGGGGGTGGGAGTCTTGCGGGGGTGGGAGTCTTGCGGGGCGGGAGTCTTGCCTGGGGCGGGAGTTACGCCGTCCAGTCGAGGATGACCTTGCCGCCGCGGCCGCTCGCCGCGTCGGCGAACGCCGCCTCGAAGTCGCGGTGGCCGTACCGGCCGGTGATCACGGGGGCGAGGTCGAGCCCGCCCTCCAGCAGGACCGACATCGCGTACCAGGTCTCGAACATCTCGCGGCCGTAGATGCCCTTGAGGGTGATCATCGAGGTGACGATCCGGGCCCAGTCGACCGGGAACTCCTGGGCGGGCAGGCCGAGCATCGCGATCCGGCCGCCGTGCGTCATGTTGGCGATCATGTCGCGCAGCGCCTCGGGGCGGCCGGACATCTCCAGGCCGATGTCGAAGCCCTCCCGCAGTCCGAGCGTGCGCTGCCCGTCGGCGATGGTGGCACCGGAGACGTCGAGCGCGAGACTGACGCCGATCTTGCGCGCGAGCTCCAGACGCTCCTCGCTGACGTCGGTGATCATGACGTGGCGGGCGCCGGCGTGCTGCGCGACGGCGGCGGCCATCAGGCCGATGGGGCCGGCGCCGGTGATGAGCACGTCCTCGCCGACGAGCGGGAAGGACAGCGCGGTGTGCACGGCGTTGCCGAACGGATCGAAGATCGCGGCCACGTCGAGGTCGACGGGCACCCGGTGCACCCAGACGTTGGCGGCGGGCAGGGCCACGTACTCGGCGAACGCCCCGTCCCGGCCCACGCCCAGCCCTATGGTGGCCCGGCACAGGTGGCGTCGGCCCGCCAGGCAGTTGCGGCACTTGCCGCACACCAGGTGCCCCTCGCCGCTCACCCGGTCGCCGACGCCGATGTCGGTGACGTCCCGCCCGGTCTCGACGACCTCGCCGACGAACTCGTGCCCGACGACCAGCGGGGTGCTGATGGCCTGCCGGGCCCAGCCGTCCCAGGCGCGGATGTGCAGGTCGGTGCCGCAGATACCGGTGCGCAGCACCTTGATGAGGACGTCGCCCGGCCCGACCGGAGGCTCGGGGACGTCCGCGAGCCACAGCCCGGGTTCCGCCTTCTGCTTGACCAGCGCCTTCACCGCTACGGCTCCTGGGGGTGAGTCCCGGCTCCGGGCATGCCGAAGGAGCCCCTGGACCGGGAGAGGAGTGGGATCGCACAGCAATGTGCCGTACGGCGGCCGGACCGGTCCATCGAGGTTTTCTTAAGCGCCGCCTCAGCTTTCCTTCACGCCTTGCGCGGGCACGGCGGCCACCCGGGCGTTCAGTAGGGCAGCAGGCCGTCCCGGCCCTCCAGCTCCATGGCGAGCCGCGCGGCGTGCTCCTTGATGGTGGTCAGGCCCTGCTTGCCCCACGGCCGTGGCTCGACGTCGGCGACACTGAGCGTGCCCAGCACCAGCCCCGTGCCGTCGATGAGCGGTGCGCCCAGGTAGGAGCGGATGCCGAACTCGTCGACCACGGGGTTGCCGGAGAACCGCGGATAGTCGTGGACGTCCTCCAGGACGAGGGCCTTGCGTCGCGCCACCACATGGGGGCAGAAGCCGTGGTCGCGGGGCAGTGTGCGGCCGAGCTGCGGGCTGGTGCCGTCGCTCCGCACGACCGGCGCGACGGCCGGGACGTACAGGCCCGCGTAGAACTGCCGCTGCTCGTCGGGGAAGTTGACCATGGCGTAGGGCGCCCCGGTCAGTTCGGCGAGGCGGTGCGCGAAGGTGTCGAGCGCGGGTTCGGGGCGCTCCCCGAGGCCCAGCCCGCGCAGTCGGCGGGCGCGGGCCGGGGCCTCCTTGTCCTCGGGTGTGAGAAGCAGACGACCGGCCGGGCGCGGCGGGTCGTAGCTCATGGGCACGCTCCTGGAGTGTGGGCATGCGTCATATACGGTCTCCCTGGGGGTGGTTGGAGATCACATGTGGGCGCCGTACCCCGTCGCGGGGGCGGGCGCGTGGGCGATGAGGTGGCGCACCAGGGTCAGCAGGGTCTGGACCCCGGAGCTGGAGATCCGGGCGTCGCAGCACACGACGGGGACCTCCTCGGGCAGGTCGAGTGCCGCGCGCACCTCCTCGGGGTCGTAGCGGTGGGAACCGTCGAACTCGTTGACGGCGATGATGAATCCGAGGCCGCGCTGTTCGAAGAAGTCGACGGCCGCGAAGCACTCCTGGAGGCGGCGGGTGTCGGCGAGGATGACCGCCCCGAGCGCTCCCTCGCACAACTCGTCCCACATGAACCAGAATCGCTCCTGGCCGGGCGTGCCGAAGAGGTAGAGCACGTGTTGCGGGTCGAGCGTGATGCGGCCGAAGTCCATGGCCACGGTCGTCTCGACCTTGTTCTCGATGCCGTCGAGGTTGTCGGTCGCGGCGCTGACGGTGGTGAGCAGCTCCTCCGTGCTGAGCGGTGCGATCTCGCTGACCGCGCCGACGAAGGTCGTCTTGCCCACGCCGAACCCGCCCGCCACCAGGATTTTCAGCGCGGTGGGAAACGGGTCGGCGCCGCGGCCGGGTCCGTCGGCGTAGTCAGAGCTGTCGTCGTAGTCCATCGAGCACTGCCTCCAGAAGAGCCCGGTCCGTCGGGTTGTGGTGGAACGCGGGGGGCTTGGTGGTCAGCGCCCCGCAGTCGACGAGGTCCGCCAGCAGCACCTTGGTGACGGCCACCGGCAGTTTCAGATGCGCGGCCACCTCGGCGACCGCGACGGGCACACGGCACCGCTCGAGCGCCTCCGCGTGTTCGGGGCCGAGATAGCCGAGGGGGGTCGCCCCGGTGGCCATCACCTGCGACACGAGGTCGAGCGCGACGGTGGGACGGGTGCGGCCGTTGCTGACCGTGAACGGGCGCACCAGTCGCCCGGCCGCGTCGTCGAGCCAGGGCCCGTCACCGGCCGCCGTCACGCTCAAGGCCTCATCGCCGGGGATTCGACGGACTGCCGGGGAGCGGTCACCAGGTAGGGGCGGACGCTCTTGACCAGCATCGCCATCTCGTAGCCGAGCACGGCCGCGTCGGCCTCGCGGCCGGCGAGCACGGCCAGGCAGGTGCCGGAGCCGGCGGTGGTGACGAACAGCAGGGTCGAGTCGAGTTCGACGACGACCTGGCGTACGTCGCCGCCGTCGCCGAAGCGGACCCCGGCGCTGCGGCCGAGGGAGTACAGGCCGGAGGCCAGCGCGGCCATGTGGTCGGCGCTGTCCGGGTCGAGGCCGTGCACGGACTTCACGAGTCCGTCGCAGGACAGCAGCACGGCGGCGGTCGTGTGCGGTACGCGCTGCACGAGGCCGCTCATCAGCCAGTCGAGATCGGATACATGGGCGGTCGGCGCATCGCTCGCCATGGTGGATCGACTCCTTGGGGTACGAAGGTCTGCGGGAGCGCTGGGGGTGGGGGGGGAAACGGGGGTGGTCATCCGGCGGGTGCGCTCCCGTCGTGCCGGGTGGTGGTGTGGTCGGGGCGGGACGCTGTCGCACCGTCCCGTACGCCGCGTGCCTCGATGGTGCGGACCGCGTCCAGGGAGGCCGGGGTGGTCGGGGAGGACAGCTCGGTGGGGAGCGGCTCCGGGTGTGCCGGCTGCCGGGGGATCGGGTCCCTGTGGGCGGGCTCCCTGTCCATGGGGGACGACGTGGTGTCGCCCCACTCCATGTTCCCGGCCTCCATGTTCTGTTGGGCCTCGGCGAGGCTGATGCCGCGCTGGAAGGCCGCCATCAGACCGGGGTCGTGGCCGACGAGGTACTCGGAGTCCTGGCGGGGCGCCGGGCCGTCGCGCAGCTGGGGTGCGATGTGCTCCTGGGCGCGGCGGCGGGGCAGTTGGGGCTTGCCCATGGTGCCGCGCACGACGCCGTTGCGCGGGGTGGGCGGCGCGGTCACGTTCTCGGCGAGGATCAGCCGGTCGTCGGCGCTGATGCCGGGCCGTGCCTCGGCCGGGGTGGGTCGCTCGCGGCGGGCGCCGCGCACGGGCAGCGGCGCGGGCCGGCCGTTCTTCGGCCCTCCGCCCGGGGCCGGTTCGGCCGCCTGCCGGGACCCTTCGGACACGAGGCCGGCCGGGGACGGGTCGGCGGATGCGGCGGAGGGACCGGCGGGTGCCGCGGGCGGACCTGCGGTTGTCGTGGCCGGGACGGCGGATGCCGCCGGGCCGGACGACCGCGCCTCGGACGCGGGCACCGGCACGGACGAGAAGCCGGACACCGTGTCGTCGGCAACGGACGAGAAGCCGGACACCGTGTCGTCGGCAACGGACGAGAAACCGGACGCCGTGTCCTCGGCAACGGACGAGAAGCCGGACACCGTCCCGTCGGCAGGAGACTGCCGCCCGAGCCGGCCGCCGGCGCCGGCGTCGGCTCCGCCCTGTGGCTGCCCGCCCGGCGCCGCCTGCCCGCGCTGCCCCGCCTGCCGCATCGGCACGGCGGGGCGCTCCGCGCCCGCCGCCGTACCGCCGCCCTGGGGCCGGCCCGCGCCGCCGGGCGCTCCCGCCTCCGCCCCGAGCAGCGCCTGGGGCACGACGAGCACCGCCTGCACGCCGCCGTAGATGTTGGTCTGCAGACGGACGGTGATGCCGTGCCGCCGGGCCAGCTGCGAGACGACGAACAGCCCGATGCGGCCGTCCGCGAGGAGCCGGGCGACGTTCACCTGGTCCGGGTCGGCGAGCAGCGCGTTCATACGCGTCTGCTCCTCCAGGGGCATGCCGAGCCCGCGGTCCTCGACCTCGACGGCGAGCCCGGAGGTGACGAGGCCCGCGCGCAGCAGCACCTGGGTGTGCGGGGCGGAGAACACCGTGGCGTTCTCGACGAGTTCGGCCAGCAGGTGGATGACGTCGGCGACGGCGTGCCCGCGCAGGGTGCCGTCGACGGGCGGCACGAGCTTGACCCGGGAGTA
This sequence comes from Streptomyces olindensis, assembly GCF_040645895.1. Taxonomy (NCBI): domain Bacteria; kingdom Bacillati; phylum Actinomycetota; class Actinomycetes; order Kitasatosporales; family Streptomycetaceae; genus Streptomyces; species Streptomyces olindensis. Next base: position 109,884 of record NZ_JBEYZD010000024.1, read on the forward strand.
CTGCTCGACCTCGGCGATGGCCGAGCGCAGCACCTCGGTCATGGAGACCGGGTTGCTCCACTGGCGGCGGGAGACGGCCCCGCCGAGCACGGCGAGGTTCTCGGCGTGGCGGCGGATGCGCGTGGCGAGGTGGTCGACGTGGAAGAGCCCCTTGAGCAGGTCGGGGTCCTCCATCTCGTTCTCCAGCTCGTCGAGGATGGAGATCTCGCGGTGCACCAGTGACTGCAGGCGCCGGGCGAGATTGACGAACACCTCGAGCTTCTGTTCGCTGCCCGCCTGGCTGGAGAGCTGCGAGGCCTGCACGACGGCGGTGACGGCGCCGTCGTGCGCACGGGCCAGGTCGCCGGAGAGGAGTTCGAAGTCGTCGGCGTCATCGGCGGCGCCGTCGCGCGGGCCCTGCGGGCTGTGCTGCGGCGGTCCGTCGCCGCGGCGCAGCGTCTCGACGAGGGCGCGCAGGTCCGCCTCGCGCCGTGCGGTGGCGCGGCGCAGGATTCCGATGCGGTCGTGCACGGACCTGGCGGCCCGGTTGGCCGCCACCGCGGCGACGCCGATGCCGACGAGGGCGACGAAGACCGCGCCGGCGAGTACGGCCCACAGCGTGAGGCCCGGCCGTGTTCCGGTGGACCGGACGGTGAAGAGGACGGCGGCGCAGCCGCTCAGGGCGACGGCGACGGGCGGCAGTACCGCGAGACGCAGCAGTTGGGGCCGTATGTGGGTCTCGGGCAGCGCGGTGGCGGTGCGGGCGGCCGGCCGCCCGTGCCGCCCGCCCTCACGGCGGTCTGCGCGTGCGGCCGGGGCGCGGAGGTGAGACATCGGTGTCCTCGTACTGGTCCGTCGGTCCTGGCTGCCAGGGGGGCTTGCGGAGGTGCGGACCGGTTCACGGGGCCGCTTCCGCGCGCCCCGGGCCGCCCGCCCGGACTCGCGCCGCTTCCGTCCGGCACCGACCTGGCCGGGGTCCGGATGCCGCTCGGGCGCGGCGGCGACAGCCGCGCCCGTGCCTGCGTCGGTCGCGCTCGGGCAGCGGGGATCCTCCTCGCGTCGACTCCCTCGTCCGCCTTGCGCCTGCACGTGCCGGCCCCCGCTCCTTGATCCGTCTGTTTCCCGACGGCCACTGACAGTAGTCGCCAGCGCATCATGTGCGGTGGGCAGTTGACAAACTCATACGGTGAGCGTCCCGCTCTGGTATGAGGTCTCGTACGACAGACCGATAACCCCGTCAGGCATCCGAACATGCACGGAAACGTTTCGATCCGACCTGGTCAGAAGTGGTCACGCAGAGACGGCGAGGGCCGGGGAGCCTCTCGCTCCCCGGCCCTCGCCGTCCGTCCGCGCCGCGCCCCGGGTCAGCCCGCCGGAAGCGTCTCCGGGTCCTCGGTGCCCTGGGCCGCCCCGCCTCGACTGTCACGCTGAGTGTCGGCCTGGGCCACGGCTGCCGCGTCCGAGGCGGTCTTGATCGTGGCGTCGGCGAGGGCCTCCCCGACCGGGCCGCCACCGACCGGACGACCACCGGACGGGGCGAGCGCCACCCCGCGCCACCACGGCTGTGACGGGACGGTCCCGGCCGTGGGCTCGAAGGGTTCGCCAGGGCGGGGCAGCGCGACGCGGGCGCCCACCGCGCGGGCGGCGGCGACCGTGCCCTCGCCCGGATCCGCCCACGGATGCGTCGCCAGGTTGAACGTGGCCCAGTGGATCGGCAGCATCAGGCCGTGCTCCGGTCCGCCCTGGAGGTCGAGGTGGGCGCGCATGCCCTCCTCGGGGGTCATGTGGATGTCGGGCCAGAAGTCGGAGTAGGCGCCGATCTGGATCATCGTGGCGTCGAACGGCCCGTGCTGGGCACCGATCTCCGCGAAGCCGTCGAAGTAGCCGGTGTCGCCGCTGTGGTAGATCCGGTGCTCGTCACCGGCCACGACCCAGGAGGCCCACAGGGTGTGCTGGGTGTTGCGCAGGCCCCGGCCGCAGAAGTGCCGGGCCGGGGTGGCGGTCAGGGTGAGGCCGCCGATCTTCGTCGACTCGTGCCAGTCCAGCTCGCGCAGCCGGTCGGCGGACACGCCCCAGTGCTCCAGGTGGGCGCCGACGCCGAGCGGGACGGCGAACAGCGTGTCCGTGCCGGCCAGGGCCTTGATGGTGGGCATGTCCAGGTGGTCGTAGTGGTCGTGCGAGATGACCACCACGTCGACCGGGCCGAGCGCGGCCAGCGGCAGCGGCACCGGGTGCAGCCGCTTGGGGCCGGCGAAGGGGAACGGAGAGCAGCGCTCGCCCCACACCGGGTCGAAGAGCACCCGCCGGCCGCCGATCTCCGCGAGCACGCTGGAGTGGCCCATCCAGGTCAGGCGCAGCCCCGTCGCCGGGGGCCGGGAGATGTCCGCGAGGGTGGTGGCGTGCACCGGCACCGTGCCCCTGGGAGCGCGGCGCGGCCGGGTCTCCTTGTCGAAGAAGACCTTCGCGAAATCCAGGGTCGAGCCCGAGGGCCGGGTCCGCGCGGGGCCGCCGGGGTTCTGGAAGACCCCGTCCTTGAAGTGGGGCGACCTGCGGATGCGCGCCATGCGCTCGCCGCGGGGGTCCGCGCCGAACGCCTCGGGCTGCAGTGCGCGGAGCCCGGGGCTCAGGGGACGGGAACCGGCCACGGTACCTCCAGGTGGAGTCGGTCAGGTTTTCCATTATGGTCGGCCCCTCCGACAACACCCGTGCGCAGGGGTCACACTCGGGGCGATACTGACCGACGATTCAGTAACCTCGCGAAGGAGCCCGCATGGCCGCCGGCTGGGAGCGCCCCCTGCTGTCCCTCACCTGGACCGACCACGTCACCGGCCGGCAGGGCTTCCTGGTCGTCGACCGGCTGGTGCGCGGCGTCGCCAGCGGCGGCCTGCGGATGCGCCCGGGCTGCACCCTGGACGAGGTCGCCGGCCTGGCCCGCGGCATGACCGTGAAGGAAGCCCTGCACTACGACCCCGGCAGCCGCTACGTCCCGCTCGGCGGCGCCAAGGGCGGCATCGACTGCGACCCGCGCGATCCGGAGGCGTACCCGCTGCTGGTGCGCTACCTGCGCGCCATGCGGCCGTACGTCGAGGGGCTGTGGACGACGGGCGAGGACCTCGGCCTCAGCCAGGACCTGGTGGACCGGGCCGCCGCCGAGGCGGGGCTGGTCTCCTCGATCCAGGCCGTGTATCCACTGCTCGACGACGAGGCCGAGGCCCGGCGGCGGCTCGCGGACGCGTTCGCGGTCGAGGTCGACGGCATCGGCCTCGACGAGCTGGTCGGCGGCTGCGGGGTGGCCGAGGCGGCCCTCACGGCCCTGGACCGGGCGGGTGTGCCGTACGCGGGGACCCGGGTCGCCCTCCAGGGTCTCGGCACCATGGGCGGGGCCACCGCGCGCTTCCTCACGCGCGCGGGGCTCACGGTCGTGGCGGTCGCCGACATCAAGGGCACGATCGCCAACCCGGCGGGCCTCGACGTCGAGGCGCTGCTCGCCGCGCGGGACGCCCACGGCACCGTGGACCGCTCGGCGCTGCGGCCGGGCGACCGCGACCTGCCGGGCGAGGCCTGGCTGTCGGCCGAAGCGGAGGTGCTGGTGCCGGCGGCGGTCTCGTACGCGATCGACGCCGGGAACCAGGGGCGGATCACCGCCCGCTGGGTCGTCGAGGCGGCCAACATGCCGGTACGGCCGGAGGCGGAGCTCCTGCTGGCCGCGCGCGGGGTGACGGTGCTGCCGGACGTCGTGGTGAACTCCGGCACGAACGCCTGGTGGTGGTGGACGCTGTTCGGGGACATCGGCGCCGACGCCGAGGAGGCGTTCGCGTACACGCGCCGCTCGATGCGGGCCCTGGTCGAGCTGATGCTCGCCCGCGCGCGGGCGGACGGGACGGCGCCTCGGGCCGCCGCCCACGCGATCGCCGAGGACCGGCTGCCGGTGATCGCGGAGCGGTTCGGCTGGTACCGCTGAGGCGGTCGCGGGGCGTGTGCCGGACCGGCCGGATCCGCACGTCAGGGCCGGGCGGTGCGTGGGTAGGGTGACGGCGTGACGAGAGTCCGGTTGAGCGTGGCGGAACGGCGCGGTGAGCTGCTGCGGGCCGCCATCGAGCAGATCGAGGCCCGGGGCGTGGCGGCGGTCAGGATCGCCGACGTGGCCTCGGTGCTCGGGGTGAGCAACGCGCTGGTGCTGTACCACTTCTCGACGAAGGAGCAGCTGGTCGCCGCCGCGTTCCGGCACGCGGCCGAGGCCGATCTCGCGCACCTGCGCAAGCTGCTCGGCCGCCGTACGTCGGCGCTGCGCCGGCTGCGGTCGGCCGTACGGTGGTACGCCCCCACCGGCCAGGCCAAGGGCTGGCGGCTGTGGATCGAGGGCTGGGCGGCGGCGCTGCGCGAGCCCGCGCTGCGCGAGGTCGCCCAGGACCTGGACCGGCAGTGGAAGGCGGCCATCGCCGAGGTCATCGCGGAGGGCGTGGCGGCGGGCGAGTTCCGCTGCCCGGACCCGCACGGCACGGCCCTGCGCCTCACCGCCCTCCTCGACGGCCTCGCCGTCCAGCTGACGTCCTACGCCGGCGCGGTGCCGCGAGCACGGGCACAGCAGTGGACGGACGAGGCGCTGGCACGCGAACTGGGCCTCGGCCTGGAAGGGCGGGCGCTACCGGCCCCGGAGCAGTAGGCCACCGTGGGGAGGGCCGCGTCGGCGGACGCC